>SLBU01000135.1 GCA_007126175.1 Kiritimatiellia bacterium | reverse complement strand
GCGGATTTGGCGCGCCAGGTCGGTGGCGAGCATGTCGAAATCGTGGAGGTCATGAAGGCGGGGCAGGATCCGCATGTGTTCATGCCCTCGCCCTCGGACTTGCAGTCGGTTGAAGGGGTTCGGTTACTTCTCGTTATGGGAAAGGGGTTGGAGCAATATCTTGATAATCTCCGCGATGGCCTGCGCCCCGGGCAGAAAATCTTTGAGATCGGGCGGATGATTCCTTCGTTGCGGATGGAAGATGATATGGCTTTGTTTGCCTGTTGCCCGGCGCACGCGTACAGTGCGATTGATCCGCATTGGTGGCACAGTCCGCGTAATATGCAGCGAGCCGCGCGGTTGGTGGCGGATGCTTTTGCTGCGGCTACCCCTGAGCATGCGGATGCGTTTCAAGCGCGTGCGCGTGATTATGGGGCGCGCATGAATGAGCTGCATCGGTGGGCTCGATCAGAATTGGGGCAGATCCCGCAGTCGCGGCGGCGGTTGGTAACGGCCCATGCCGCCTTCAACTATCTTTGTTCGGAATACCGGATTCGGGCAACGCCGGTGCTGGGGTTGTCGTCGCTTGAGCAGCCGCGTCCGGGGCAGGTACGGCATGTGATTGATACCCTTCGGAATGAGAAGCTACCGGCAATTTTCCCGGAATCTACGGCGAATCCTGATGTGTTGACCTCGATTGCAGAAGAGTCGGGGGTGCAGCTGGGGCGTCCGCTAAAGGGGGACACGCCCTCGCCGGAAGATCCCACGTTCGAAGCCATGTTTCGTCATAATGTAAAATCTATCGTAGAGGCGCTGGGCGAAAGGGATTGATCATGCGCGGACGTCCGCTGCTCGAGTTGTTGTTGTTGCTTGTTGTTTGGGGCTTTTTGTTTTGGCCTTTGTGGAGCGTTACGCGTTCTGGGGCCAGAGAAGTGGTCTCATCTGCCGACGTTGAGGCGGTGCGTGCTCCGGTGTGGGTGCAAGTGCGCTTTACGGAGGCTCCGACGACCTTTCGGTTATACAGCCAAGGGGGGCCGGTTTGGGATGAGAGCTTTCCGGACATCGAGCAAGAGCAACCGCTGGAATTGGTGTGGGATGCGCAGACACAGGGCAATTTGGTGTTGGTTGCATCATGGGATGCTTCGGCCCGGCGGGTCACGGAGGTTCGTGTTGCCCCGCCGGAGGGACCGTCGCGTTCAGTGACGCTGTGGCATGAGAATGCCGAAATAGAGGAGATTTTGCTTTTTCGATGAATGCACTTTTGCCATCTGATCATGAAGGGACGCACCATTTGGTCGTCCGGAAATTACATGCGCACTATGGCAGAGTGTGTGCGCTGCATGATGTTTCCTTTCAGTTGCCCTGCGGGCGCATGATTGCTCTGGTAGGGGGGAATGGTGCGGGCAAGACGACATTGATGAAGGCCATCGTGGGTCTGGTGGCTGCGACGACAGGAGAAGTATTCTGGCAGGATCGTCCGGTACAACAGGGGATTCCGGAGATTGCGTATCTGCCGCAACGACAGGATGTGGATTGGCGCTTTCCGCTGACGGTGCGTGGATTGGTGGAAATGGGCCGTTATGCGCGGTTGGGGGCATTACGTTCGATGCAGAAAAAGGATGATACTG
Organism: Kiritimatiellia bacterium; assembly: GCA_007126175.1. Lineage (GTDB taxonomy): Bacteria > Verrucomicrobiota > Kiritimatiellia > UBA8416 > UBA8416 > T3Sed10-140. The sequence continues at coordinate 1,229 of SLBU01000135.1, read as the reverse complement.
CCGTCGGTGAGGCGTTGTCGGCTATGCAGCTGGTGAAATTGGCGGATCGCCAGATTGGTGCACTCTCGGGCGGGCAGCAGCAACGTGCATTTATTGCGCGCGCGCTTGCGCAGGAAGCGCATGTGCTCTTATTGGATGAACCTTTTTCCGGGCTGGATCATCCCTCGACCCAAATGCTCGGGGAGCTATTGCGTGCCTTGGCCGAGCATGGGCGCCTGGTGATTGCTTCGCATCATGACTTGAACAGCTTGGAGGAGCTTTTCGATGAGGTCTTGTTACTGAATCGACGCTTGATTCGGCGGGGGACGCCGGCAGATGTTTTGCAGCCTGATTTGTTGAAGGAGGCATTTGGCGGATGACGATTTGGGAACAGCTTTTCGGGTTTACCTTCAGTCAACGAGCCCTGCTGGCAGCCGGGATGATTGGGTTTGTCAACGGGTACCTTGGCGGCTATGTCGTCTTGCGGCGCTCCTCCTTGTTTGCCGGCGGACTCACGCATACGTTATTTCCCGGTATCGCGTTGGGTGCAATTCTCGCGGGGTTGAATCCAGTCAGTGCATTAGTGGGGGCCGTGCTCATGGCCCTGCTGGCAGGCGTGGGTTCCACCGGAATTGCAGCGGCCTCACGGATCGATCGCGATACGGCGTTGGCCATTTTGTATACGGCTGCTTTTGGGGGCGCTTTGCTGGCGCTGGAAAGGCTGGGATTGTATGTGAATATTGAAAACTATTTATTTGGCAATATTCTGGGTGTGACCCGCATGGATTTGTGGTTTGTGTATATTGCAGGCGGATTGACCCTGGGGGTATTGGTATTGTTTCAGCGTCCGTTACTGTTATATGTTTTTTCCCCGGATGCCGCAGCCTCGCAAGGGGTTCCGGTTCGGACGATAGGCTATGGCTTGGCCATTTTGCTCGTATTGAATATGGTGTTGTCCCTGCAAGCCGTTGGAACCATGTTGACGCTTGGGCTGTTGATTGCGCCCGCTGCCATTTTGTATTTGTATAGCAATTCGGTGCGTGTGATTTTGTGGGGGGGCGGCTTGCTTGGTGCCAGCATAGCGGTTGGTAGTGTTGTGCTATCGGTATTGCGCGATGTGCAAACCGGACCCGCGATTGTGGTGATGCTCGGAATTCTTTTCCTGCTCGCCTTTTTGTGTAGTCCGGTCTACGGTTTGACCGCCGTGATTCGCAAGCGTTCGCATATGCGGTCTTGAGAAAGCAACAGAT
>SLBU01000153.1 GCA_007126175.1 Kiritimatiellia bacterium | reverse complement strand
CTGCGGATGGAGAGAATAGGGAAAGATGAATCAGACGAATTGTTTTGCGGCGTTGCTTGCGCCGTTATGCCGGGCTATTACGGAAGAAGGGTACACCACGCCAACGCCGATTCAGGCGCAGGCGATTCCGCATGTTTTGCAGGGGCGGGATATTCTGGGGTGTGCGCAGACTGGCACAGGTAAGACGGCGGCCTTTACGCTGCCGTTGTTGCAGCGGCTGGTGCAGATGCCGAAGCCTGTACAGGCGCAGCGGCCGCGGGCATTGATTTTGACACCGACACGGGAGTTGGCGGCACAGATCGGGGAAAGCATTGCCACCTATGGCCGGCATGTATGCATCAGCCACACCGTCATCTTTGGTGGTGTTGGCCAGGATCCACAGGAGAGGGCGATGCGTCGCGGTGTGGACATCGTGGTAGCCACGCCCGGGCGTTTATTGGATTTAATGGAACAAGGGCATATGCGGCTGGATGCCGTGGAGGTTTTTGTGCTCGACGAAGCCGACCGCATGCTCGATATGGGGTTTGTGCCCTCGGTTCGACGTATCATTGCCAAGCTGCCGCGGCAGCGTCATTCGCTGTTTTTTTCGGCAACGATGCCGCCGGCAGTTGCCAAGCTGGCGCAGGATTTGCTGCACAACCCGGTGCAGGTCACGGTGGATCCGGAGAAGCCGACGGTGGAGCGGATCGCGCAGAAGGTGCTGTTTGTGGACAAGGGCCACAAGAATGATTTGTTGCTTGAATTGCTACAGGCCCGGAACATGGACAAAGTGATTGTGTTTACGCGGACGAAGCATGGCGCCGATCGCGTTGTCCGGATGCTGTCGGGTGCACGTGTGATGGCCAGTGCCATTCACGGGAACAAGTCGCAGGGAGCACGGACCAATGCGCTGCAGGGCTTCAAGGCGGGGCGCGTACGCGCCTTGGTGGCAACGGATATTGCGGCGCGTGGGATTGATGTGGATGGTATCACACATGTAATCAACTATGATTTGCCGGATGATGCCGAGAGCTATGTGCATCGGATTGGCCGTACCGCCCGTGCGGGGGCCGAGGGGGATGCCATTTCCTTTTGCAGTGCGCGCGAACGCGATGCATTGCGCAGCATCGAGTCGTTGATTCGGAAGCCTGTGCCGGTTGAGGCGGATCACCGGTGGCATTCCGAGACGGCGCGTCTGGCAACGGGGACCGATGCGCGCCCGGAACCACGCGGGCAGCGTCCGGCGCGGCGTGCCGCGGCATCTGGCGGGGCTTCTTCGGGCAAGCGCAGTACGGGGCGCAGTAGCGGACGGGGGCGTGCACACGCATCGCGTTTTTGATCGATGTGTTGCTGCATCGTACCGCGGGGAGTAGGCACTGCCGTTACAGGAGTGTTGCGAGGGTATTGGGCAGGCCTCCAATATCGGGGATAATGTGGTTGGCGCGTGTGTTGGCTGGGGGGGCGGCATTGACGAGGATGGTGCGGCACCCAGCGCGGCGACCGGCTTCGATATCGGTTTCGTTGTCGCCGATCATCCAGCTTGCGGCGAGGTCGATATCGTGCTCCTGGGCAGCCTGGAGCAGCAGGCCTGGTTGGGGCTTGCGGCAGGTGCAGGTATTGCGTTCGTGCGTGCAGCAGTAGATGGCCAGCAGCGGGATGCCTGTCGCGCGGAGATGATCGAGGAGGCTTTCGTGGATTTTATCGAGGGCCTGTCGCGACATGAATCCGCGTGCCACGCCGCGTTGATTGGTGGCGATGGCGATACCGTAGCCGCGATCACGGGCGATGGCGGCGGCTTCGAGAAAGGCGGGTTGAATATGGAAGTCTTCCAGCCGCTCGACATAGCCGGGGCCGGGCGAGGTATTCACAATGCCATCGCGATCAAAAAATACACAGCGCATCAGGTCGTAATCCGATCTTGTCCGCCCATGTAGGGGACAATGGCTTTGGGTAGCGTAATGGTTCCATCGGGCTGCTGGCCATTCTCGAGGATGGCCACCATGAGGCGCGGCAGGGCAACGCCGGAACCGTTGAGGGTATGGACGAACTGGGGCTTGCCGTCGGCATCGCGATAGCGGATACCAGCGCGGCGGGCTTGAAAATCCTCGAAGTTGCTGCAGGATGAGACTTCGAGCCATTCCTGCTGTCCGGGGGCCCAGAGTTCGAGGTCGTAGCATTTGGCGGCAGCGAAGCTGATGTCTCCGCTACAGAGTTCGAGTACGCGGTAGGGGAGTTCGAGGCGCTGCAAGACATCCTCTGCATGGGCGGTGAGGGTCTCGAGCTCGTCGTAGGAGGTTGCCGGCTCCACAAATTTCACCATTTCGACTTTATCGAACTGGTGGACGCGGATGAGGCCGCGGGTACCGCGACCGGCGGCCCCGGCTTCGCGCCGGAAGCATGGGGTGTAGGCCGTGAGGTAGATGGGGAGCGGCTGGTCGATGATCTCCTCGCGGTAATAATTTGTGACGGGGACTTCCGCGGTGGGGATCAGCCAGAGATCATCGGCTGGCGTATGATACATATCCTCCTGCATTTTGGGTAATTGACCGGTTCCCGTCATGCTTTTGCTGTTGACGAGGAAAGGAGGGAGGATCTCAGTGTAGCCATGATTATTGGTGTGCAGATCGAGCATGAACTGGATGAGGGCACGCTGCAATTTGGCGGCGGCTCCTTTGAGCAGGGGAAAGCCTGCACCCGTCATGCGGGTGGCCCGCGCAAAGTCGAGGATGCCGAGGGCTTCGCCCAGCTCGATATGGGTTTGGGGGGCGAAGTCGAAGGTTCGTGGTGTGCCCCATTCTCGGATGACACGATTGTCGGTGGCATCCTTGCCGCGCAGTGTATGGGGGCCGGGCATGTTGGGGATGCG
>SLBU01000048.1 GCA_007126175.1 Kiritimatiellia bacterium | reverse complement strand
TTTCGTAGTTAATAAATTCCCCTTCTCCCTTTCGTGTATTTCGTGTATTTCGTAGTTAATAAGACTTTTTGAATATTTCGTAACTCCGATCCGGCCCCGCCTACCGCGCAATAGCGCCATGGCGACCGGACGATAGGGTCGCAGCGGAAACGCTGTGTGCCTCCCCGCAGTGGCCTTGTGGCCATTGCACCTTGGAAAGGAGAAAGATGATCACGCCCGAAGCCGCATGGCAACGGGTCGTGGAAACGACCGCCCTCTCGGCGGCCGTGACCCGGCCCTATCTAGACTGCCAGAATCATTATCTGGCCGCGCCGGTCTGTGCCGATCGCGATATCCCGGCCGCCAACCGTGCTGCCATGGATGGCTTTGCCCTGCGTGCGGCCGACACCCAGTCGGGCCCCGCCACACTCCGCATCATTGGCGAAGTGGCCGCTGGCTCCGCTGCCGTTCCCAGCCTTGCCCCCGGCACCTGTGCCCGCATCCTCACCGGTGCCAATGTGCCCCCCGGGGCCGATGCCGTCGTCCGCGTCGAAGACACCACCGAAACCGATACCCACGCCACCATCCAGATTTCCGCCAAGGTCGGACAACACATCCTGCGACGCGCCGAAAATGCCGCCAGTGGCGAGCAACTCCTTGCTCCCGGCACCCGCCTGCATCCGGGGGCGCTCGCGCTCTGTGCAGCCGTCGGCTGCGCGGAACCCAGCGTTTATCCCCTGCCCACCATCGCCATTGTCACCACCGGATCCGAACTCAAAAATGCCTCTGACCCTGTCGAATCACACCAGATCCGCGATGCCAATGGCCCCGCAATACTCACCACCCTCCATGCCCATGGTTTCTCGCCAAATGGCTGGCAATCCGTGCCAGATGACTTGCCCCAGCTCACCGAAGCCATTGGTCAAGCCCTGCAAAATCATCGCGTCGTGCTGGTATCCGGCGGCGTATCCGTCGGCAAATACGATTTTGTGCCGGAGGTCATCAAAACCCTTGGCGGCACCATTCACTATCATGGCATTGCCATCAAACCCGGCAAACCCCAACTCTATGCCACCTGCCCAGACGGACAATACCTCTTCGGGCTCCCCGGCAACCCGCTCGCCGTCTTAACCGGGCTGCACGAATTTGTGCTGCCCGCCCTGCGCCGCCTCAGCGGCTGCCCCACTGACCAATGCCGACCGCTTCTTCGACTCCCCCTGCACAGCGATCTCCAGATCAAAGGCAAACGTCGCCACTTCCAGATCGCCCGCCTCATCACCACAGACCAAGGCACCACAGCCGAACCCATTCCCAACAGCGGCTCTTCCGACTTCGTCTCCGGATGCCAGGCCGAAGGCATGATCCTCCTGCCCGAAGGCAATCCACCCCTTACCGCGGGCACCCTCGTCGACTTCCGCCCCTGGAGGCCGCTGTGAGCGCTTTGGCCCTGCGCATCTCCGTCACCGATCGCTGTCAGCTCCGCTGCCGCTACTGCATGCCGCCCGAAGGCATTGCCTGCGGCTGCCACAGCGACATCCTCTCGTACGAGGAAATTACCCAACTCGTGCGCCTGCTCCAAAAAACCCATGGCATCCACAAGATCCGGCTCACCGGGGGCGAACCGCTTGTGCGCCCACAAATCGAAAAGCTGGTCGCCATGCTCGCCGATCTAGGCATCCACGACATCGCCCTGACCACCAATGCCCTCAAACTCGCCCCCCTTGCCACAAAGCTAAAAGCCGCCGGACTCCGCCGCATCAACATCAGTCTCGATGCGCTCTCGCCCGAAACCTTTGGCAGCATCACCGGCAGCCAGGATATCCAGTCGGTCCTCGACGGCATTGCCGCCGCCAAGGAGGCCGGCCTGCTGCCCATCAAGCTCAATACCGTCGTCATCAAGGGCGAAAACGACCACGAACTCATCCCCATCGTGCAATATGCTCTCGCAAACGGCCTTGAAGCACGCTTCATCGAACGTATGCCCATCGGGCCCGGCGTCGAGGCGTATCAGGATGGCTTCCTCTCCTCCGCCAATGTTCAGAAAATCTTGGAAAACGCCTTCCTGCTAACCCCAGCCACAAACGAGCCCGGCTCCTCTGCCCGACGCTTCCAAGTCACCAACCAAGCGGGCCACAAAGGCACCATCGGATTCATCTCCTCCTGCAGCCAGCCCTTCTGCAACGGCTGCCGACGCCTCCGCATCACCGCCAGCGGTGAACTCATCGGCTGCCTCGCCCGCGAAGATGGTATTCCCAGCCGCCCCCTCTTGCAGCAAGGCAATGATGCCGCCATCCTCGACGCCGTCCAGACCGCCATGGGCGGTAAACGCGCCAACACCCAATTCGAACAAGCCCGCTCGATGTCCCGCATCGGCGGATAACAGAAGATGTAAACTACGAAACACACGAAAGGCACGAAAAGATTCCATGCACAAATTTTCGTGCCTTTCGCGTATTTCGTAGTTAACAAAAAATAAGCCATGCGAAACCTACTCCGCCACTTCAATCGCCATGAGTTCTCCGGTGCCTTCGGGGATGTCGGCACCGATCTGCCACTGATCACGGGCATGATCCTCGCGTCCGGCATGAACCCCGCTTCCGTGCTGGGTGTATTTGGTGCCGCGCAAGTTGCCTCGGCCTTGTTCTATGGCATCCCCATGCCCGTGCAGCCGCTCAAGGCTGTCGCGGCTCTCGTCATTGCCGGCGGCATCAGTGCCCCGCAAGTCTATGGCGCCGGGCTCACCATCGGCGTTGTCATGCTGCTGCTCACCGCCACCGGATTGCTTGATCGACTGCGCGCCATGGTTCCGCATGCGGTCATTCGCGGGCTCCAGCTCGGACTCGGGCTCAAGCTCGCACTCTTGTCAGCCCTGCGCTACATTCCCGCCAATGGCCCCTGGGGCATTGCCCTGGCCCT
>SLBU01000129.1 GCA_007126175.1 Kiritimatiellia bacterium | reverse complement strand
GCCGGATTGGTCGATTAGGCGGGGATGCGCGGATGGGGGGTAGTTGTGCCGTGACGGGGCCGGAGTATGCCACGTGTTACGGGTTGGTGGAATATACGCTGCGGATGCAACTGCAGGAAGGCGTGAAGGAAACCTCGTTTTTTGGTAGTGTGGTGCGGCAGTTGCTGGGTCGCTGAGCAGGTTTATGCATAACGGCAGGAAGAGGAGAACGGGGTGAGCACATCACAGGTATTCAAGCTGACACGCAAGGCGGGGGGCGGGGCACTACCGCGTGTTTGCGTGGCTGGCATCGGGACTGCGGGGGTTCGGGTGATCGACCGGATCGGCGGTGGTGGTGCCGTGGGGGCAACGTTTGCGGCCCTGCATACGAATCGGTCTGTGCTGGAGGGGTGCCAGGTGCAGACGCGTATTCCGTTGGGTGATGGGAGTGTTAGCGATGGTTGTGGTGGTGCGGTTGCTCTTGGGCGCAAGGCTGCAACGCGTGATGTCGAGTTGGTGCGCGGGTTGATTTCCGATTGCCAGGCTTTGATTCTGGTGGCGGGTCTTGGGGGAGGCACTGCGACGGGCGCGTTACCGGTGCTGTTGCAGGCCGCCAAGGGGGCAGGGGTTTTTACGGCAGTTATGCTGACCTTGCCTTTTGCCTTTGAGGGGTCGGCTCGAAAGCGTCTGGCAGAGGATGGATTGCGGGCGCTTTTGCCGATCGCGGATTTTACGGCGGTGGTATCGAATGACAGTTTGGTTGGGAATCAGCAGCAGGAGGCGATGGAGCGTGCATTGGATACGGCGTTGGACGGTTTGGCGGCTGGTGTTTGCAGTTTGTGGCAGATGTTGGCAGTACCTTCGCTTCTGTCGCTGGATCAAGGGGATTTACGTGCTTTGGGCACGCAGGGTGGCTCAGCCTGTGCATTTGCCTATGGCATGGCAACGGGGCCGAGCCGTGCGAACGATGTGATGGACTCGTTGCATGCGACGTTTCCCGGGGTTTCGTCGCACCTGGCGGGAGGCGGTGGCGTGCTGGCCTGTGTTTGTGCAAGCCGTGATCTTTCGTTGGATGAGGTATCTGCTGTGCTGCACCCGGTTCACCAAGTTGTGCCGGATGCGGGTGTATTTCGTGCAGGTGTGGTTTTGCATGAGAGTTGGCGAGATCGTTTGTTTCTGGCATTGTTTCTTGGCGATTCGCGCCGGAAGGTGACGGCCACGGTACGCAGTGCGAGTGGTGGCGGTGCGGCGGTTGCGCCGAAGGGGAAGTCGGTTGCGGGTGCACGCGCGTCCCAGGAGGAGTTCAACCTTGATGGCGCCTCGGCCGCGGGGCAGGGGCGCTTCGGTCGGACGAAGGCCACGATTTTAGATGGTGAGGATCTGGATATACCGACGTATATCCGGCGTAATATCAAACTGGATCAATAAGCGGGAGTGGCGGGTATGGATGAGCGCGGCGTATGGGGGACCGACGAGATTATGGCAGCATTTGCGCGCAGTGGCGCCTTGTTGGAGGGGCATTTTGAATTGCGGTCGGGTTTGCACAGCGACCGATTTTTTCAATGTGCCATGGCGTTGCGTTTTCCGGATGTGGCGGAGCAGTTGTGTCGTGCGCTGGTGGGGCGGATGTGCGCGGTGGATTTTCCGGCGGTGGATGCTGTGATTGCGCCGGCATTGGGCGGTTTGGTGGTGGGGCATGAGATGGCGCGGGCACTGGGGGTGCTGTCGATTTTTGCGGAGAAGGACGGTGGCGTGCTCGCAATGCGGCGTTTCCAGATTGATGCGGGGAAGCGTTATCTGGTGGCAGAGGATGTTGTGACACGCGGGGGGCGTGTGCAGGAGACGATCGACTTGGTGCGTGCGGGGGGCGGCTTGGTTTCTGGTGTTGCCGTGCTGGTGGATCGTAGTGCGGGAGCGGCGCAGTTTGGTGTTCCGCTGGTAAGTCTGCAGCAGATGGCCCCGCAGGTCTGGAGGCCGGAGGATTGTCCGCTGTGCCAAGCTGGTGGTCGGGCGGTGCACCCGGGGTCGTGATGCTATGATCAATGACAGGCAACATATGCATGCTTCTTGCCCAGCCGGTTTATCGGTTATGAGCCGTGTATTGGTGCTTGGTGGGGCTGTTGCCGGGATGCTGTTGTTGTATGCGGTGGCGCTTTGGTGGGGCGAGCTGAACCAGGATGAAGGTTGGTATTTGTACGCGGGGCGCCTGGTGTTTGAAGGGCAGGTTCCCTACCGTGATTTTGCTTCCACACAGGGGCCCGTCATGGCGTATGGGTATGCGCTCGCCTATCCGTTGGTACGTGCCGGGGGCGTTTTGGGTGGGCGCTTGTTCACGGCGGGGCTGGGGGTGTTGTCGATTCTTTTGGCGGGTTGCCTGGCACGGCGTATTGCGTTACGGCGTGGGGTTGATGCGTTCTGGCCCGTTTTGGTGGTTCTGGCGTTTTGCGGTCTGAACGTGTATCAGGTGTACTTCACCACGATCGTCAAGACCTATGCTTTGGCGGCGGTTTGTTTGTTGGCCGGGCTTATCCTGCTGGAGCGGGCGTTGGCGCTTGTGGCAGCAAAAGTGGAGCGTGTGTCGGGGATGGTGTTTGGGTTGGCTGCAGCGGGCGGTTTGCTTTTGGCGTTGTCGGCGGGGACGCGTTTGTCGGCGGCCTTTGTTCTGCCGGCTTGTTGGTTGCCATTGGCGCTACGGTGGTGGCGTTGTGGGCGCCCGTCCTTGCTTGGGCATTGGGTAGCGGGATTACTGGTAGGGGGGACTGCCGGAATCGTCCTTTGCTTTGTTCCGTTTCTGCTGTTGGCGTCGGAGGGGTTGCAGTTCGGTCTTTTGACGTATCATGCCGGGCGCGCGGTGGATGGTTGGTTTCCCTTGTTGTTTTACAAGGCCGGATTTGTGTTGCGGGTCATTCAGTCGTATTGGCCGTTGTTGGCGATGGTGATGCTGATGGGGTTGTGCACACGCGTTGGTTTCAGGCGGCGGGGCGCCGCTACGGGCGCTGCGGCGCCGTTGCAGTTGCCCCTCTGGTCGTGTTTTGTAACCGTTACCGTGGTTCATCTTTTGTCGGCTTTTCCCTATGATGATTATCAGGTTTTCATTATGCCGTTGGCGGTTGTGGCGGCATCGCTTGGTGTGGGGCATTGTCTTTCGGAGTGGCGAGCCGAGGAGCGTATTCAAGTGCAGTGGGCCATTGGCGGGCTGATGCTCTTACTGCTTTACAGTTTATCCGGGCCCCTGCTGCATGGGTGGGTATTGGCACCGCGCGATCGGATCTGGTGGCCGTTGCGGGCGGAGTCTTCGCTGGGCCAGTTACGGCGTGTGGGCCGGGACTTGCGCGAGGGCAGCAAGAGGGCCGATGTTGGGGGAACCATGATTACGCAGGATACCTATGTTGCGGTGGAGGCTGGGTTCCGCGTGCCGGCGGGCATGGAAATGGGCCCCTTTTCGAATTTTCTGGATCTGGACGATGCGAGGGCGCAGCGCTTGCGGGTATTGAATCGGGCTGGGGTAGAGGAGGTACTGTCGCGGGGGGATGGCCTTTGGGTGGCATACAGTGCGTACGGTTTTTCGATTGTGGCCCCTTCGATCGAGCCGCTACCGGATGTGGAGCGAGATCGCTTGCTTGCGATGCTGGCGCAGCATTTTGTGTTTTTTGCGGTAGAGCCGTCGTTTGGACAAGCGATGACAGACTTGCATATATATAGGAGGAAAGGCAAATGAGTGCAGTGCAGATTTCGACATTGGCATGCAAAGCGTTGGTTCGGTTGTTGTGGGTTGGGGTGCTGTTTGTGCTTCCGGCAACGATGCAGGCCCAGACAGACGCCTACATGGTGGAGGTAGTGGAGGAGCGCGAGGCGGAAGAGCGGGCCGCCATCGAGGAGCAGACCTTCACGATTAGCCAGCCGGATTTTACCTTTCGGGGTCCTACGACGATGCGAGGCGATGGCCGGATCGGTTCGGCACGGGGTGCCACGCGCAGTGGGCGTGGTGGCTCCACGATGTTGCGCTATGATCAGCATCGCGAGTTATCGCCGCCGGCAGATGCGATGCTGCGGATCGGTCCCTGGTATACGGACATGGGGATTGCGCTGAGTGCCGGGTATCGCTATACGCGGTTTCGCGGGCGGGGGACCGATTTTCTGGATGGCACGCGGCGTGGCGAGGTGCAGAAGAGTGGCTCTGAATTTCCGCTTTCGGCAACGCTGACGATGAATAACTATATGATTTTGACCAGACGGCTGGATTTGTCGTTGAATCTGCGGATGTCGTATTTTCACTATCCATTGGGAACGCAGCCGGATCAATTTGTGATTGATCTGACGGACGAAGGGATTTACGCGACGTTTTCGACGCAGTTTCATCCGACGCGCGACAGTCGGATTCTGATTTATGATGACATTTTGTATCTGACGGATTTTGTGGATCGGCGCGGTATCAGTGACCGGTTGGGGGGGCGCGAATATCGGTTGCTTCAGAATACAGCAGGTGCCGATTGGGACTGGCGCGCGAGTTCGCGTGATGCCTTTTCGGCCTCGGCGTCGCGGACGGATACGCTGCCGCAAAGTCGCGCCTTTCGTAGTCAGCGGCGTGTGCAGTATGCGGAGATGGCGGCCTATCGGCGGCAGATCAACCCCTTTGCGGCAGCGGGGTTGCTGTTGCAGGCTTCGCAGAGTCTGGCGCAGACGGAGGATCGCCCGGATTCCTACATCCATGGTTATAGTATATTTACCGGTTTGAATGTGACGCAGACGATGGATTTCAATGCGTCGGTGGGGCAGCAGTTTGCGGTTGTGCAGGGGGGGAACCTTACGGAGACGCGTCGTCGGCAATCGCTGACGGGGGCCATGTCGTTAGAGCATGATTTGCAGCGTGGTCGTTCGCAACGGTTCAGCGCGAGTCGTGCGATTACCGAGTCCTTCGAGGGGGGGATCGATATCACCGATCGATTCGGGTATCGGTTTGGTTGGAGTGGGCTTTGGTTGCCGGGTAGTTTTACGTCGGACTATCTGATTGCGGATCCGCAGGATCTGGATCGCAATGGGTATCGGGATTGGAGCAATCGACTTGCGGTACGCACCCAGCTTACACGCATCGTGCCGTTGAGTTTGTCGGCATCCTATGCGATGCGGTTTAACGATAGCCTGGACACTGGGCTGGGTGGCGAGGAGGGAGATCCGGAGATAGGCGATGATTACCAGACCCTGAGTCTGATGGCACGCACAGGGTTTCAGATTATACAGCGGATCAATTTTTCGGCCTATGTGCAGCACGTCCAGCGTACGGCGGATAATCCTGCGTTGGAGTATACGCGCGACACAGTGGGATTGCAGTTGACGTGGAGCCACACGTTTTAGGGTGTTACTTCACCGCTCGGCAGGTTTACCGCGGTGGGATCGCCCGCAAAAAGCTTCTCTACCGCATTATCTGGGCGCGGTTCGAATCGGGGGCTTGTTCAGGGGGTGATGGCGTTGAGTTGCTTGCGCAAGTTGATGATCTGGGGATCTTGCTCCGGGTCGGGTGGTTGTGTTTGCGGGTTGGCTGCGTTCCACGCGTCGCGTTTTTGTTGCAGCTCGCGTATGGCGGGCGTCAGTGTGGCCATTTCCTGTTGGATTTCGCGTAGTTGGTTGCCAGCCGCGATGCGTTCTGCGCCTGTGCGATTTTCATATTTGGCTTGGAGGGGTTGTGCTTCATTGCGAAGTTGCTGATAACGGCGCAACATCTCGTGGTAGCGTTTCTGGTGGGGATTACGATTGGCGTGTGCGGTTTCAAGTTGCTGTATTCTGGCGATAATGGCGCCTTGGAGGCGTGCTCGATTGGATGCGCGTTCGCGTTCGTCCCGTGAGGTATCGAGTAGGGTTTTGCCGCGATAGAGTTGCAGATCCTGCTCGCGCAGCAAGACGCCCTCGAAACGCCCGACGGGGCTATGTACGGTTCCGGTGTAGAGGGTTCTGTTGTTGGTGGTTGCGCGTTGTCCTGTGATATGCACGACACTGCCAGCGGGAACAGTTTCGGAGCGTTGCCCATTGGTGTCGTAAACGGGCGCTTCGGGTGCAATCACGGCTGCCCATAGGGCGTTTGGGTCGTAGTGCGTCGGGGGTGGTTCTGGCTGCGGGGGTGGCGTCGTTGTGCGCTCGTGGGCGGCAACCGTTGGTGCAGCTGCGGTTGGGGTATTGGTGCCTTCGATTGGCATTGCCGGCGGCGTGGGCGCGGGCGGGGCCGTCGTCGAGCGGGGGGTGGCATTTTGGGGTAGCGTGGTGGATGTGTCAGGCATTTGGGGTTGCCAGAATGCGCGGGTGTATTGCAAGCATAGATTGATAAGGCGATCGGGCCAAGACAAGAGCAGTCGATTGGGGTTATGGTAGGTAATGGGGGTATCTGGTGCAATTTCGATAAGGGTGTCATAGAGGGCTGGATAGGCCGGACTCCAGCGCGCGGTCAATTCGACGTTGTAGGGTTGCCCATCTGCCGCTTTTCGGATCGCAAAGAGCACGACGCCTGCGCGAATGGCAGACATCACGATCAGGAGGGTGACAACAACGATAACGGTTTTGCGCAAGTAATGGTGCGCATGTTTGGAAAGGGATGTGTTTGTTTGATCCATAATATCCGGTACATTATAGTAGTACTACACCTGTGAATACGACTTTGATACATACGTGTGTGTTTTTATGTTATACACAGCGAGATGACTAGCATATTCGATAATTATGTAGCAGTTTTCATGTTTGAAGTGTGGAGGATATATGGGGTTGGCAGATCGGGACTATATGCGGAAGCAGCCGCCAAAGCGGGGTGCGCGTGGTGGTGGGGTGACGTGGTGGAAGCGCTGGAAGTTTGCGGTGTGGAGCTGGTGGCGCGGCCGTCGCAAGTCGTGAGGTTGCATTGATGCGCGCTGCATAGGAATTGCATTCGTAATGCTGGATGTAGGTATGTTATATTCGCGCCTACGTTCTGCGATGGTCCATTTGATGAGAGGGGTATTTATGCGCTGGTTGGGATGCTGGGTAGTGGTTCTTGCCCTGGTGACAGGGGCGGGGGCGGATGTTTTTCGTGGGGGGCGCACTGATGAGGCCGGGCGGGGTCTCGATATCGGGCTGCGAGGTGGGGTGATCAGTGAATTTAATGCGGTGGTGCAGGAGACCACACGCCAGTTGTATGATGTGATGGGGGAAGAGTGGAAACAGGATCGCGCCAATAATTTTGATTTGGATGATTTCAATGTGAGCGGGACGCACCCGGTGATCGGCCTTGGGCTGCAGCGCCGCGGGCGCTTTGTAACGTTTTTGGCGGATGCCCATTACTTTTCCATTTCCAGTGATGCGGTGGCGCGCCGTGATTACTATCTGAATGATGTCGGGCGGCTGGTGTATAATGGAACGCGCTACGACAATATGGTGATCCCCGAGGGGGAGACGTTCGCCTTTGATATCCATGGGGCTGCGTTGGAGTTTCGGTTCCAGGTGACCCCGTTGACCTTTCAGCCCGTTCATGGTTTGCGGATCCTTCCCTTTCTGGATGCGGGGCTATTTGGGTTTGTCGGGTCGTACAAGATTGATGCTGGGGAATCGCGGGGCGTGATCCAATATCAGAATCCGATTGAAGATTTTGTGGTGGGTGGGCGTGTGAGCGGGATGAGTGGTATGGGGTTGCCGGAATATGGGGGGGGCGTGGAAGTCCGTGTTGGGCAACCGGATACAGCTCAGTTGGTGCTGCATACGCATTATGTGATTTGTCGGTACAGCGGCGGGACTTCCTTGCTGACAAGCTCGTCGCACCGGGAAAAGAATCTGGATATCGATCATCGTAATTTTCGGATAGGGCTGTATGGCGAGTTTCCGCTGCAGAGCGGTCGGCGTTGGTTGCTTGGGGGCCAGTTCCAGCAGATACGTTCCGAGGGGCTGGTGGCTTCTTCTTCCACCGACCCGGATGAAATTATTGCGCGGCGCGAGCGTTTTGATAAGGAGTTTTCGTTTCGGATGACGATGTTCACGGCGATGCTGGGGTTGCGATTCTGATGGCGGTCTTTTGTTAGAGGGGATCCACGCATGGACGGATATACGTTTTCGACGGGGTTGCCGGGGTTGGACCGGATTCTGAAAGGGATTCTGCCGGGTGATAATGTGGTCTGGCAGCTCGATAGCGTGGAAGAGTATCAGCGTTTGATCGATCCTTGTGTCGAGTGGGCGCGTACGAGCGGGCGTCCGTTAGTGTATTTCCGTTTTGCTGCGGATGTTCCGCTGGTGTCAGCCGGACCAGGCGTATTTGTCGAGGCATTGGATCCGACGTCCGGATTCGAGGCTTTTGTGGGGGCCATGCATGAACGTATCCGTTTGACGGGTCGCGGTGCCACGTACATTTTTGATTGTCTTTCGCCTTTAGCGGAGATGTGGTACTCGGATGTCATGCTTGGCAACTTTTTCAAGTTGATGTGTCCCTATCTCTTTGACATGGAGACGTTGGCGTATTTTGGGTTGTATCGGAACCATCATTCGGTCTATGCGCTGGATCCGATCCAGTCGACGACGCAATTGTTTCTGGATGTATATCGGCATGGTGCCACCTATATACGTCCGATCAAGGTGCAGCAGCGCTATTCGGCTACGATGAATATGTTGCACCGCTGGGAGGAGAACGGGGATTTTGTGCCGGTTTCTGACAGCGCGGAGATTGCGGGGATTTTGACGTCGGCCAAGTGGTCTGGTTTGCATGCGGATCGCAATCCCGGGTTCTGGGAGTTGGCTTTTCTGGATGCGGCAGAGGTACGGCAGCAGGTTGTGGAGGGGCGTTTGGTGGAGGAGTCCGAGCGCCCGATGCTGGAGCATTTGGTGCCGATGGTGATAACGCGGGATGCGCCGATGGTGGCGTTGGTGAAGCGGTACCTGACGCTGGAGGATGTGTTGGATGTTAGGCGCCGGATGATTGGCTCGGGGTTGATCGGGGGGAAGGCCGTGGGTATGTTGCTGGCGCGGGCCATTCTCCGGCAACAGGATCCGACGTTGTATGGGCAGCTCGAGGCACATGATTCCTTTTTTATCGGGTCGGATGTTTTTTATTCGTATTTGGTGCAGAACGGGATCTGGTGGACGCGGCAGCGCCAGCGCGATACGGAGGCCTTTTATGAGAATGCAACGCGGGCGCGTCGCCTGATCATTACTGGTACCTTTCCGGCACGGACGTTGCGCCAGTTCGAGGAGATGGTGGATTACTTCGGGCAGTCCCCCTTTATTGTGCGTTCCAGTTCGCTGCTGGAAGATAATTTCGGGAATGCGTTTGCCGGGAAATATGAGAGTGTGTTTTGTGCGAATCAGGGGCCGCGTTCGCAGCGCATCGAGGATTTTGTGGCGGCGGTGAAGCGGATTTACGCGAGTGCGATGAGCGAGCGTGCCCTGCGGTATCGTGCGCGTCGGGGGATGCTGGATCAGGATGAGCAGATGGCCTTGTTGGTGATGCGGGTATCGGGGCGAGCACACGGCAAGCGCTTTTTCCCGCCTGCTGCGGGGGTCGGGTTCTCGTTTAATCCGTATGTGTGGCACCCCGATATCGACCCTGAGGCAGGCGTGGTGCGCTTGGTGGCGGGTCTGGGCACAAGGGCTGTAGACCGGGCGGATGATGATTGTACGCGTCTGGTGGCATTGAATGCGCCGATGCGGCGTCCGGAACACAACATGGAGGAGTTACGTGCGCATACGCAACGGCGGATCGATTATATTGATTTGGACGATAACCATCTGACGTCGGGGCCCTTTGATGGCGTGATTCCGGAATTTTTCGCACCGGTACTGGATTTGCTGGCACCGGCCGATCGCGAGGCGGTGCGGATGGCGCGTGCGGCAGGCGCGCGGCTTGGCACGGTGCCGCGGTTGTTGACGTTTGACCCCTTGCTGGAGACGGACTTCACGGATTTGTTGCGTCGTATGTTACGCGTGTTGCAGGATGCCTATGCGTATCCGGTGGACATCGAATTCACGGTAAATTTCAATACGCAATTGGAGCCAAAGATCAATCTGGTGCAATGCCGTCCTTTACAGGTGCGGGGGACGGATACGATTGCGCTGGATACGATGCCTTACTGCCATCCGGATGCGGATGCGCTGCTTTCAGCGCGCTGTGCGGTGATTGGACAAAGTCGGGTGGTGGAGGTGGACCATATTGTGTATGTGGTTCCGTCCGCCTACAGTGCCTTATCGATGCAGGATCGTTATGCCGTTGCGCGTACGTTGGGGAAGGTGAACCAGGCGTTGCAGGATCATGTGGCGGGAGGCACGACGGTCTTGCTAGGTCCTGGTCGGTGGGGTACGAGTAGTCCGGAACTGGGGGTGCCGGTGTTGTTCCATGAGATCAGTGGCGTGGCAGTGCTCGGGGAAATTGTGACGATGCATGCGAATTTGATTCCCGATGTATCGTTGGGTACGCACTTTCTCAATGAATTGGTTGAGATGGATATGCTGTATGTGGCGCTGATGCCGGGGCAGGGAGATACGCGCTTGGATGAGGCACGGTTATTGGATTGTGCTTCGGTTCTGGGCGATTTGGTTGCGGAGGGGGCGATTTGGAACCACGTGATTCGTGTGGTTTCGTCGTCGGCTTTGGTGCCTCCGGAGGGACGTCTGTTGCTGACGGCGGATGCCCGTGCGCAACGGGTTGTCTGTTTTGTTGATCCAGTGGGGCCGGGAGGGGATACGTAATGCGTGGGTGGTACGGACGGCAACCGTTCTGGTGGTGGTTGTGCATGGGCGGGCTAGGTCTGTTGATGCTGCTGTTGGCTGGTTTCGTGGCCCGCCATGCGCTTGACGGTCTGGCTCGCCGGGCGGTGGTGCTGCCGCCGCGGCAGGAGCCTTTTGCGGGGGTACCGCAGGTGCCACCATCGGTTTTCGATGTCGGGCCGGCGCGGCACATCCCCGCTGCGCGGTCTTGGGCGATGCCACCCGAATCTGCGGAGGCGGTACGGTTGCCTGCCACCGATGGCGTAGATGTGATTGCCGGGGAATATGTCTTGTTTGTTGGGGACACCTTCACGCGCGAACGGTTGCTTGCCTT
>SLBU01000196.1 GCA_007126175.1 Kiritimatiellia bacterium | reverse complement strand
TCGACAATCCGCAGCAGACGCAAGTCGCGATCCAGATCCCCACTGCGCTCTTCTATAAATACGCTAGGTTCGCCTTCTTCTGCATCAAATGCAATCCAGAAGACAAATTCCCATGACTGCCGCCCCGATAACACCGACTCCCATACAGACATATCGGTTCTCAGACGCGTAGAACCCAGCCCCTCAGACAGGCGCACATGCAGCCTCGATTCATGCGGAAACGCACTGCTCGCAGCAGTGCCACTGTTTGCCGCAGGAAGTAACCATATCGAATAGTGATTCAGAAGACCTTTCAGCAAAGGGGCCAACTGCCCCATCCCCTCCGGATCCGACACGATCGGCTCCCGTCTCGTTGCATACCGATATTGCGGCACATGCGACATGACATCCGGTATCTGCCAGATCGGCATAAATGAATAATCAGAGGGCACCAACATCAGATCCGGACGCAAATAGGCTGGCACGGACGACAGAGGTACGCGCGTAAGCTGCGCGCGCACACCTGTTTCCATCACGGCCCGCGTTTCCCGAACAGGCGCCTGCGGCAACAAAACCCAAATAAAGACAAACAGGCTCCCCGACAAAATCACACCTAAGTCAATCCGACGGCTGAACCAACGTGTGAATAAACGATGTCTTTTATCCGGCATACGATCAAACCTTCCCTCAAGGAATATTCCCCGCAGGGGGTGCTGCACCCAAATTCAAATAGGTAAACCCGGCATCAGTGGCCAGATTCATCACCTGCATCACATAGGCTTGCGACACACGCCGATCCGCATATAGGGTCAGCGTTTCAAGTCGCTCTGCCGAACGTACAGCGGAAAAGCGTGTCGCAAGCTCTGCAGCACGTGCAGGGCTGTCTAAAGCAAACACCTCATCGTCGAAAAACAACTTCGCACGCTGCTGTCCGCCACGATGCTCGGGCACGAGGACAGCAATCCCCCCACCTTCGACACCCATTCCGCCATAGGATGGCAATGTGACAACTACGCCAGGACGCAAGACGATGCGCGACTGGGCCAGCACCAGAAAAAACAGGATGAACAAAAGATCGAGCCAGGGCGCAGCCTGCAGGTAGACCGGACGAATGCGCGCACGGGGAATATACCGTGTCCGCAAATCCCGCCCTGACGGTAACGTTTTGTGTCCGCTTGTCTCCGATACTGTCATGAGAGGATCTCCCTCGTGTAACCCCCTTTGAGAAATGCAACAATCTCATAGCGCGTCCGTTCCATATCCAGGACAATCCGATCCACTTTGATTACCAGGATATTGAAAGCGGCATAACAAGGAATCGCCACGCCAAGTCCAGCCACCGTAGAGGCTAGCGAAAGCAATAACCCATCCAGGAGATTGGCACTTTGGATCAATGGACCTTGCGCTTGAAACACAACCACACCATCGAGAATGCCCAGTACCGTACCAAATAAACCAAGCAATGGTGCAATTTGCGCGATAAGCGCAATTACCGCCAACCGACGCTCCATGCGAGAAATCTCGGCCGCAGCCGTATCCTGCAGGGTACGGTCCAGATCATAGGCACTCGCATCCCGACACGATATCGCCATCTTGGCTAAATACGCCACCGGCCCCGGCGTTTCATCACACAACGTCAAGGCCTCCAATACATGCGCATCCTGCGGCTTCACCTGCCGCATGCAATTGAAGATGCCATGCAAAAAATCACTATAATTGATGCGGGCCCGATGCAAGCTCAACGCTCGCTCCACAAAGACTCCGAAGGCAAGCAGCCCGCAGGCCAGTATCAGCCAGACCACCGGCCCGCCCATAACAACAAATGAAACCAACCGCATATCCCATCTCCCTTTAGATCCGCACGCCTCTAACCCAAAACGTGGTCACCTGTGCACTAATAAAACAACCACCAATACTCCGCCCGTATTGCCCGCGCGCGGCGCCCGGCCTCAACCGCAATATCGGCATCCGTTGTTGCCGCACGATCCAGAATACTCACCATGCTGCGCCACTCTTGCTGTCGATCCAGAATGGCAGTGGCATTGCGTACCGCACGCGAATACCACGTCCGCCCCTCCACCCCAAGTCCCCCGTCCTCCTCACCCAGGGCCAAATGGAAGGGCACGATCACTCCATCATAGTATTGCTCCAGTGCCGCAGACGTACGCCCCATCTTCTCATACGTCAGACCCAGTTTATACGCAGCTTGCAGACGCTCTTCTACTCGTACCCGCCCACCTTGCAATACTACCTGATAAGCACGCGCGGATGCCTCGAATCGCGCTACATCCTCCGACGCAAGCGTAAAATGACAATCGCCCTCACGACCCCAAGCCATATAGGCAATTTCCGTATTCGGCGCAAGACGCACAACTTCCTGGAAGGTCAGGATCGCCGTCGAATGCCGCCCCAATTGCATCAAGGCCTCGCCTTGGTGAAAACGGGCATACGGGAGCAATCCATGCTCAGGATATTGCTGTACCAGCCGCCCCAGAATCTCGTTGCCACTCACATATTGCTGACGCCGAATTGCTGCCAAACCAGCCCGAAAAAGACTCAACGGTACATTTTTATGGGTTGGATGCTTCTCCACAAATGCCAAAAAAGCTCGTTCTGCCTCCTCATATTGGCCCGTATTGAACACAAACTGGGCCAAACGAAAGCGAACGTCCGGTGCCCAGATACTATCCGGCGATTCCTCCAGCAGTTGCGTACTCAGGGCAATCGCTTCCGCGTCGCGTCCCAACCGGAAATGGTTCACCACCTGCATAAAACGGGCATGCTCACGTAAGCTTTCCTCTTCGGCATCGGCCGCGACACGCGCAAAATCGGCCTGTGCCTGCGCCTGCCATTGGTGATGCCGTGCCATCCCCCTGCCATGCAACCCCTGCATAAAAAGTGCCCCCTCAGGATAGCGCCTGAGCATGTCCGCGAACGCCGCTTCAGCAGCTTGCCAGTCACGCGCCTCCAGCAACAGCTCTCCCACGCGCAAAAGCGCCATCTCGGCCAGTGCCGCATCGGGCGCATCCGCTGCGAGCGCATCAAGTGCCTGCACAGCCTCATCTAACTGCTCCAAAGCCGCCAGCGCATTTGCACGCAGGTAACGCGCATCCAGGAGAAACCGCCCTTGCGGATAGCGGCGAATATAATCCTCAACCTGCTCCAAAGCCAACCGATATTGCCCATTTGCATAACGTGAACGGGCTGCTAACAAAAGCGTTTCTTCCTTGCGATTCCCCTCTGGTGCCTGGGCATGAGACTGTTCGAAAGCCTTCGCAGCCTCGCCATGCCGCCCCGCACCGCGCAAGGCAATACCGCGTCCATGACTCCCCACCCCATTACGATCGCCGAACGCTTCCAGATAGCGCTGATAGATCGAGATCGCCTCATCATACCGTGTATCGGCAATCATTCGCCGCCCCAGCTCCAGCAGCAGGCCCGGTGCTTCCGGCGTATCAACATTTGCAGCTACGTACTGCAGAATCACTTCCTGCCCTGCCTCTAATGCCCCACCTGCAAGCAGGCTGCGGCCCAACTCAATCTGTAATCGGGCTTGCAACTTGTGCCCGCCAAGGGCCTCGATTCCAAATCGAAAAAGCGCTGTGGCACCCTCGATATCTCCCTGTAACTGACGCGACTGCGCCTGTGCAATCAATGCCTGAACCGCCAGAACATCGCCTTGGCCAACTTCTTGCGCCAACGGAGCCAGTGTCGATTCCGCCAGCGCATACTCCTGTTGCTGTAAATAGGTCTCTCCGATTAAATAACGCGTCCGGGCAGCGAGCTGCGGATATTGATTCGTCAGTGTCAGCAGCGGTTCCCAGACCGCGATTGCGTCCGTATACTGCGCCGCGCTGTGCAGCGTACGGCCCCAATCGAGACGATTCTGCGCTGCCTGCCGGGGATCGGGCAGTTCCGTGGCAAGGTACTCGAAGAGACCAGCCGCCTCGGTTAGCTGCCCACGCTGCAAGAAGGCCGAGGCACGTAATTGCAGCACACGGGCCGAGGCATTGGCAACCACGTCAGGTAACTGCGCCAGACGCTCCAGAACCCCCGCCCAGTTTCCCTGCCGGTCCAG
The DNA here is from genome assembly GCA_007126175.1 of Kiritimatiellia bacterium. GTDB lineage: Bacteria > Verrucomicrobiota > Kiritimatiellia > UBA8416 > UBA8416 > T3Sed10-140. Next base: position 6,967 of record SLBU01000196.1, on the reverse strand, counting down.
CAGCACAGCATCCCAGTACGCCCGGCTCACCGTGTCGAGGTACACCACTTGTGCTGGGTCCGCAAGAAAGGCAGCAATCCGATCAAACTCCTGTTGGGCCGCATAGCTCCGCAGCAGAAAATCCGCCGCCTCGGCGCGCACCAGTTCAGAGGTTCCTGCATCACGCAGGATTCCCTGATAAAGCTGCACGGCCTGGGCATAAAAGCCATCCTCGAGTGCTAACCGCGCCCGTGCGAGCCCTGTCGTCCGGGCTGCACAAGGAAGCAGCATCACCAACCACCCGATCACAAAATATGTAATGAACCATGCCTTCATAAACCCAATCTACTGCGTAAAGCCTTTCCCGTCTTCGTCGATTGCAAGGCCACTTCGGCAGGGGCACCTGCGGCTACCACGTAGCCCCCATGTACGCCACCATCCGGCCCTAGGTCGATAACATAATCACTTGCAGCCAATACGTCCAGATTATGCTCAATCATTAAAACCGTATTTCCCGCATCCCGCAGCCGGAACAAGACCGCCAGCAACTGGCGTACATCCGCAAAATGCAGTCCCGTCGTTGGCTCATCCAGAATATACAGCGTCCGGCCTGTCGCCGTGCGGCTCAGCTCCGTCGCCAGCTTTACCCGCTGTGCCTCCCCCCCGGAAAGCGTAGTCGCCGACTGGCCCGTGCGCAGATACCCCAGCCCCACATCCGCCAAGGCTTGCAAACGCCGCGCAATCGCTGGTATCGCACCAAATAACGCGAGCGCTTCATCCACACTCGCATCCAGCACATCTGCAATCGAATACCCGCCATACGTCACCGCGAGCGTTTCCTGATTATAACGACGCCCCCCGCAACGTTCGCACGTCACATATACATCCGGCAAAAAATGCATTTCCAACCGGATCTGGCCATCTCCCTCGCACGCGTCGCAACGTCCCCCCTTGCGATTAAAACTGAAGCGCCCCGCATCATACCCCCGCACGCGGGCGGCAGGTGTAGCAGCAAACAGCTTGCGAATCGGGTCAAATGCACCACTATACGTAACCGGGTTACTGCGTGGGGAACGCCCGATGGGCGACTGATCGATCTCAATCAATTTGTTAAGATGCTCCACCCCGACCAAGCCCGTGTGCGCCCCAGGTGCAAAAGCCCGCGAGGCCTGTAGGTGTGCGCCCAACGCACAACTGATCACATCATGTACCAGCGAACTCTTGCCACTCCCCGATACCCCCGAAACACAGACCATACGCTGTAACGGAATCGCAACATCAATATTCTTGAGATTATGGGCCGAGGCCCCCTGCACCTTCAACCACGCGTCTCCCGGCACGAGGCGTTCATGCAGCGGCAAACGAGCTTCCTTCCCCTGCAAATATTGTGCGGTACTACTGCAATCACTTTCCAGCAATTCGGGGACCTTGCCTGCAAAGGTAACGGTGCCCCCATGCGGCCCCGCCCCCGGCCCCAGGTCAATCACATAGTCCGCCTCGCGGATCATCGCCTCATCATGCTCCACCACCACCACCGTATTCCCACTATCGCGCAAATGCTTCAAGATGCGGATCAAGCGCGCATTGTCGGCTTCATGCAATCCGATCGTCGGCTCATCCAGAACATACAATACCCCTGTTAACCCCGCACCAAGCTGGCTGGCCAACCGCAATCGCTGCGCCTCCCCTCCCGACAACGAACTGCTTTGCCGATCCAACGTCAGATAGCCCAGCCCTGCCTCATGCAGAAAATGTACCCGGTGCCGGATCTCACGTACCAACTCACCCGCAATCTCAATCTCCTGCCCCTGCAACGATAGCGTATCCAAAAAGGCCAGCACATCATCGACCGAACGCTGCAGAAATGCCACCAACGTAACCGCATGAAAGCGGCAGGCCGCACTTTCGGGGCGTAGGCGCCCCCCTCCACAGGACGGACAGGTGCGACGACGCATGAATCGCCGCAGATTCACCCGCACCGCCTCACTTTCTGTCTCCCGATATCGACGCTTCAAGTTTGGTATCACCCCTTCAAAGATGATCCCTCGGGCACGCCCCCCTGACCGACGCGGCCCCGTAACCTGTATTTCGATATTTCCACTGCCCTCCAGCAAAACCTGCCTCACCCCCGCATCCAGCGCACCAATGGGTGTGCCCGGTGCAATCAAAAAATGCGCCATGAACCCTTTCAGCATGCGCCGATAATACGAAACCAGTGCACGCCCCCCCATTCGCCAAGCCGGTATCGCACCCTTTTCCAAGGGTACCTTCGGATCAGGAACCAATAAATCCGTATCAAAATACTGCTCCACGCCCAATCCATCACAGACCGGGCAAGCGCCATGCGGACTGTTAAACGAAAAATGGCGTGGCGTTAAAACCCCGAAGCGAATCTGGCAGTCCTCACAGACCAGATCCTCGGAATACGCTTGCTCCTGCCACTCCGATGCATCGGGGGCCTGCAGCAACACAATCACGCGCCCCGTACCCTCACGCAGGGCCAATTCAACCGAATCCGTCAACCGTGTACGCACATCCGCATCACGCAAAACCAGACGGTCTATCGCAACCTCACAGGCAGATGGGCACCCCATCACCTCCGCCGCCTCCAACTCAACCAACGCACCATCCAAACGCAAACGCAAATACCCACGCTTGCGAATATCCACTAAAAAATGCTTCCAGGCAGACGGAGACTTCATCGCCGGCTGCGGACTCAATAGCACGCATTTGGTTCCCGGCGCACTCGCCAACAGCCGTTCTACCACCGCCTCCGCAGGAAATCGCTGCAGCACCACCCCGCAGCCCGGACAGTGTGGCGTCCCCGCATTCGCATATAACAACCGCAAAAAATCATGAATTTCGGTGGTGGTTGCAACCGTCGAGCGTGGATTGGCCCCGCCATGACGCTGCTCAATTGCAATGGCGGGGGAGAGGCCATCAATCCGGTCAACCACAGGCTTTTGTAATTGATCCAGAAACTGGCGGGCGTAGGCCGACAAACTCTCGACGTAACGACGTTGCCCCTCCGCAAACAACGTGTCGAACGCCAATGTCGATTTTCCAGATCCGCTTACCCCAGTAATCACCGTCAGTTGATTACGCGGAATATCCACATCAATCGAACGTAGATTATGGCCGGCGGCACCGCGAACGCGAATATAGTCTACCATCGCGAGCCCTCCTCCCAGCCAACTGGATTATGCCACACGTACCAACTGATAGCGCTTGCGGCCCGAACGCAATACAATCAGGCGCCCATCTATCAATGCATCCGCCGCCACTACGGCATCCACATCCGACACCCGACAGTTATTTACATAACACCCCCCGTTTTGGATCAGACGACGGGCCTCACTTCGACTTTTGCACAACCCCGCTGCCGTGGCGACCTGCACCACCGGCTGCTCCACTACCGCGGCGCGCGCCAACGTGCAGGATGGCACCTGGGCAAAGACCTCCAACAAACAATCGGCATCCAGTCCATCCATCGCTTCTCCAAAAAGCACGGCTGCCGAACGCTGCGCACGCACCAACCCCTCTTCTCCGTGCACCCGCCGCGTGATCTCCTCCGCCAAACGCCTCTGGCCCGAACGCTTCTCCGGCGCAGTCGCCAGTTCCGCGGCGTACGCTTCAATCTCCTCCAGTGGCAACAACGTAAATACCTTCAAAAGGCGAATTACGTCCGCATCATCAACACGCAGAAAAAACTGGTAAAAGTCGTATACCGATGTCTTGGCTGGACTCAGATACACCGCATTGCCAGCACTCTTGCCGAACTTCTGGCCCGTACGATCGCACACCAAGGGAATCGTAATGCCGAAAACCTCTTGCCCACGCAACTTGCGCACCAGGTCTGTACCAGCCGTGATATTGCCCCATTGGTCACTGCCGCCAAGCTGCACACAGCAACCCATTTGATCATATAAATGCAAAAAATCATAGGCCTGCAATAACTGATAGCTGAACTCCGTGAAACTCATCCCGCTCTCGCTGTCAAGACGCGTGCGCACACTATCTTTACCCAGCATGGCACCCATCCGGAAATGCCGCCCCACATCGCGCAAAAAATCAATAAACGGATACTGCCGGAACCAATCATAATTATTCACAATCACGGCCGGTGCTGTCGGATGCTCAAAATCCAGAAAATGCTCCAAATTCTTGCGGATGCCTGCCAGATTGCGCAGCACCGTCTCCTCATCCAATAGCGGACGCTCAGCCGTCTTGCCCGATGGATCGCCGATCATCCCCGTGGCACCGCCTACCAGCGCAACCACTTTATGACCACAGCGCTGAAAGTGCATTAACCCCATGATCGCAACCAGATTGCCCGCTTGCAGACTCTCCGCCGTCGGATCAAACCCGGCGTACACGGTCAACTGGCGCGTACCGGCTTCGGTCTCCAGCAAAGGCGAAGTCGTTGCTTCCAACAACCCACGCTCTCGTAAAACTTCGACAACATTCACCATATCGGCATTCCTTACCACGAATGTGTATTCCTATCGTAAAGACAAAGGGCGCCCCGCTGCCGGGGCGCCCCTATGGTACCTTATCAGGTCAGCCAGTGCGGATTACTCCTGGCTCTTGGAGTCGCCCGGATGCCATTCCTCAAGACCACTGAAGGCCTCGTCAAAGGCACCGGCCAGATCCACCATATCCTCGCCCGGACGCAAACCTTCCAGAATCTCGTCCTGATGCTTCTCGAACTCGTCATCGGCCATATCCTTGGCCTTGATGCTCAGCCCGATCCGCCGCTCGTTCTGGTCGATCTTGATCACGCGTGCTTCCACTTCCTGGCCCACATCCAAGGCGTCGCGCACCTTCTCGATGTGTGCATCGCTGATCTGCGAAATATGCACCAGACCATCGACACCCTCTTCCAGCTCGATGAATGCCCCGAAGGTCGCAATCTTCGAGACCGTACCCTTCACCAAACGACCAATCTGGTAGCGCTCGGAAATCGTGCTCCATGGATCCTCGGACGCCTGCTTCAGCCCAAGGCTGATGCGCCTGTTGTCGGAATCAACTTCCAGCACAATCGCATCCACGGTCTCGCCCTTCTCAAGCATTTCCGACGGATGGTTGACTTTGCGCGTCCAAGACATATCGGACACATGAATCATGCCGTCGATACCATCCTCGAGTTCCACAAACGCACCATAGGAGGTGAAATTGCGAACCTGACCGGTGATCCGGGTTCCCACGGGATAACGCGCCTGCACGGTATCCCAGGGATTGGCTTCGGTCTGGCGCATACCAAGGGCGATCTTCTGGTCTTCCGGGCTCACATTCAGAACCACCACATCCACCTCGTCGCCAACCGCCAGAACATCCGACGCACGGGCAATCCGCTTCGTCCAGCTAATCTCGGAAACGTGGACCAAACCTTCCACTCCCTCTTCCAATTCCACAAATGCACCATACGGCACAAGATTGACAACCTTGCCACGCAGGCGGCTACCCACAGGGTATTTCTGGTTTATATCGTCCCACGGATTATCCGTCTGCTGCTTCAGACCCAGCGATACACGCTCGCGCTCCAAATCCACATCCAGAATCATCACCTCGATCTCGTCGCCAACCTTCACCATCTCCGAAGGATGCTTGATCCGGCCCCAGCTCATATCCGTGATATGCAACAAACCGTCCAGACCATCCAGATCCACAAACACACCAAAGTCCGTGATGTTCTTCACATGCCCTTGACGGACTTGCCCCTTCTCGATCGTCGCAAGTAACTCGCGCTTCTTCACCTTCAAGCGCTGCTCGATCAGATCACGCCGCGACAGAATGATATTGCGGCGATCCTCATTGATCTTGATTACCTTGAATTCAAATTCCTGTTCTATCAGGGCATCCACATTATGGATCGGCGAAACATCAATCTGCGAGCCAGGCAAAAATGCCTCCACCCCGTTCACATCCACCAGCATGCCACCCTTGACGCGGGCCTTCACCACACCCATGACCGTGCTGCCCTCTTCGCAGGACTTGATCACGCGTTCCCATTGAATCTTCTGCTCAGCCTTCTCCTTGCTCAGGCTGACCATACCATTCTCATCTTCCATCTGGTCGAGAAGAACGTCGTACTCATCCCCAATCTGCACATTTGCCAGATCAGCAAACTCGTGACCATCAATGATACCCTCGGACTTATATCCGATATCCATCAGCACTTCGTCATTCTGGATCGCAAGCACCTTGCCGGGAACGATGGAACCCTCGCTGAAACTCCGCAAGGTCTCTGCATACTTCTGCGACATGCTCGCGCGCTCATCGCCCGATATCTCGGGCAGCGCAAAATCCACGTGAATCTTCTTTTGAACCGTCAATGCCATACTGTTTACTACTACTTGTTAACGTTAACCGGCACAGCCTTTAAGGAAACATGCCCCTCGACACTTTCCGGCCATGACAACTTAGAATCGTAGACACTAGGCGCTTACTTTCTCTCCTGCAAGCCTTTTTATCATTTTCTTGCACCAAATCCATCCTTAGGACTTGACGCCGCGCCTGCATGTGCTATTTTCCATACCCAATTCGTAACGCGTGCAGGACGGCGGGATAGCTCAGTTGGTAGAGCGGAGGACTCATAAGCCTTAGGTCACCGGTTCAAGTCCGGTTCCCGCCACCAATTTCGCCAAAAGGCGAAATTGCCACGCCGTAGCCCGCGCAGCGGCGAAGGCGGGCCGAACAATCGCTTAACATACATATATGGTCATCCCCACTATCTTCGAAGCCGACACCCGGCACTCGACACCCGGCACTCATTCCGCTAGGATGCCACCACGATATCGGAACAACCCATACCTACTCCATCTCACAAGGAGCATGCCATGAACAGAAAACGTCTCGGAAAATCTGCCATCTGGGTTACCGATCTTTGTATGGGCACTATGACCATGGGCTCCAAGAACAGCGAACAGGAATCGTTCGAAATCCTCGATCGCTGCTGGGAGGCAGGCATCAACTTCTTCGATACCGC
>SLBU01000040.1 GCA_007126175.1 Kiritimatiellia bacterium | reverse complement strand
TATCGACCAGAAAATCCTCATCCTCGCGGCGCAGGCGGTCCAGCACCGTCGGATGCAAGACAATCTGCAAATTGGGAATCTCGTTGCGCCCTCGGTAGCGCCGCATCACAGAGGCCAATTGGCGTTGAATTTCCACGCTAACCCCCAGCGGGGAACGCACGCTGCCACGGCCATGACAGTAAGGGCAATCAATCACCATCGACGACAGTAAACTCTCCTCGACACGCTGGCGAGTCATCTCCATTAACCCCAACTCTGAGATAGGTAGAACATTGGTACGCGCACGGTCCCGTTTGAGCGCAGCCTTCATAGCGCGAAATACACTACTCTGGTGTTTGCGCGACTTCATGTCGATCAAGTCGATCACCACGAGCCCACCGATATTGCGCAAGCGCAACTGTCGGGCCACCTCATCTACCGCCTCGAGATTCACCGCCAGAATTGCATCCTCCTGCGTCCCTTTGCCTTTATGCCGGCCCGTATTGACATCGATCGCAATCATGGCCTCAGTCTCGTCGATAACGAGACAGCCCCCGGACCTGAGTGGTACCTGTCGGCGAAAGGCCTGTTCAATCTGCCGCTCCACATCATAATGTTCAAGAACAGGACGGTCGCCTTCATATAACTGCAAGCGCGAGCGTGCCCGGCGCGAAATCTGGCTCAGACTCGAACGCAATTGCTCGTATTTTTCGCGATTATCGATAATCACCCGATCAATTTCATCCGTCATGCTGTCGCGCACAATCCGGTCCACCAGCTGGGGTTCCTCATACAGCAGGCAGGGGGCAGGCTGGTTCGCCATCGCATCGCGCAGTGCATTCCAGGCAACCGTCAATGTGCGTAAATCACGCACAAAACTACGCTTACTGGCATCGGCGGCAACCGTACGTATAATCAGCCCGCATCCCTCCGGAACCGGCAAACGCGCCAAAATCTTCTTCAGGCGCTGGCGTTCCTTGGCATCCCCGATTTTGCGCGAGACCCCGATCATCGAGGATCCTGGCATCAGCACCAGATACCGGCCGGGTATACTCAAGCTCGCCGTTACCCGCGGCCCCTTGGTTCCAATCGCAGCCTTGGTCACCTGTACGACAATCTCAGAGCCCGACGGAAACCGCCGCGCAATCTCTTCATTGGAATACCGTTTGCGCTTATTGCCCCCCCCACGGCGACCTCCTTGATTCCCGCCACTGCCACCCTCTTCTGCTTCCAAACGGGCATCATCATCGGGAATCATATCCCAATAATGCAAAAAGGCATTCTTCTTCATCCCAATATCCACAAAGGCCGCCTGCAATTCATTTTCCAAATTCTGAATTTTTCCCTTGAAAATGCTTCCCACAATTCGCTGCTCGGTGGGATGTTCCACATGGAAATCATCCAGAACCCCTTCTTCCAGAACCGCTACACGTGTTTCCAAATACTCTGCATTAATCACAATCTCGCGCTTCGCGCGCGTCAACTTTTTACCGAAGATCAACATGCATCTCCTCTCTCTCCCGTTTCATTTTTACCGGTAGCTCGTGCGCCGGTCACATCGAATATACACACTTTGCACAATGCCCAACGCGGACATCACAACCATCAGGAATGAACCTCCATAACTGAGCAATGGCAGCGGCAGGCCGGTAATCGGCATCAACCCAACTGTCATCGCAATATTGATAAAAATATGAAAAAACAGGAGCGTGGCCACCCCTACACACAAAAGTCGCCCATGCGCATCAAGCGTCCGCAAGGCCGTATGCAGAATTGTCAGCAGCAGCAAGCCAAACGCCCCCAACACAGCGCTAGCACCAACAAATCCCTTCTCTTCGGCAATGACCGAATAGATAAAGTCCGTGGGGGCAACCGAGCGGGGCAGATACCCGAGAATGTTCTGGGTACCCTGCAAATAGCCCTTCCCCCGAACCCCGCCCGATCCCACGGCAATTTCCGACTGCCTGCGGTTCCAGCCGGCACCCAGGGGATCGAGGGCAGGATTAAAGAACACCTCGATGCGGGCTCTCTGGTAGCCACTCAGGCCTGTAAAGGAGGCAATTCGGTCCTGTAGCGCCTCACCTGCACCGAGACGGGCAGGCAACAGCAGGGCGGACAGCAGCAGGGCCACCACGATCAGGCCAACCGCAGCCAAACCACCAATATAGCGAAACGGCACGCCTGCCACAAACATCAGCACAAACGCCGTCGGCAGAAACACCAAGGCCGTCCCCAGATCCGGTTGTTGCAGGATCAGGATCGCGGGCAAAGCTACAAAAAAAAGCGTCAAGATCAACTCATGCGGGGTACGGCGGTTGCGCCCCGGTTCGCTTAAGCGACCGGCCAGCAAAATAATCGTGGCGAGTTTGGCTACCTCAGACGGCTGAATTCCAATGCCGCCGTAGAGCATGATCCAGCGCTTGGCACCATAAATCGTGTGGCCGAGAAACAACACCAGCACAAGCAGCACCAAGGCCCCCACGAAAATGGGCCACTCGTAGCGCTTGAGCTGCCGGTAATCCGTAACACTGAAAAAGAGGTACAAGCAGAGCGCGACTCCGATCCAAACCATCTGCCGCAAGTACAAGGGACGCACAGCCTCATCCTCACTAACATAGGTGGAACTATAGATAAAGAACACCCCCGCTATCAGTAGCAGACCCGTAACGAGATGCAGGCAGCGATTTCCGCGCCAGAGATCTCGCAGACTGGACTTGAGCTGGAGCCCGATCATAAGGGCACCTCCCGCGCTTGCCGGTCCGGCATGTGATATCCCAACGAGTCCTCGGCGGGCGTAAGCACCCCATCACGCTCGAAGATCGCTTGCATCAAAATACGCAAACGAGGTGCCACCGTGATACCGCCCGAAACATCATCCTCCATAATCATCGCCACCGCATAACGGGGCGATTCAACCGGTGCATACAAGATCATCCAGGCATGCGTACG
>SLBU01000156.1 GCA_007126175.1 Kiritimatiellia bacterium | reverse complement strand
TCGACGGTTTTGGTTGTCAGTCCGGAGGGGTCTGAGGCGGGGATCACGGTGAGGACGACACGCGTGCCGATTTCGCCACGGATCAAGCGTACGGATCGATAGAGGGGCCAATGCAGGATGCTCACGGGCTGTGCATCGTCTTGTGCAACTGCAATGATCTTGTCGCCGGGGCGCAGGCGAATGTCGCGGGTATCCTGGATGGCGGGGCCCCCGGGGATCAGGCTGACGATCCGCGCCGCGCCATCTTCCGGGCGCAGGATGGCACCGATCCCGACGAGCGAGAGTTTCATTTCGATCTCGAAATCCTCGACGGCGGCAGGGAACATATAGTCGCAATGCGGGTCGAAGGCCCTTGCAAACGCCGATAGGTATTTCTGGAGGATCCATTCGGTATCGGTATCTTCCATAACCAGTTGGTATTGTGTGTAGCGATTTCGAATGAAGTCTGCCGGTGGAAGATGTGCCGGTATGAAAACCTCGGGATCTGCTTCCGGGGCTTGGTTCTCGATCTGGGTGGTATCCGGGAGAACCTCTTCTTCTGGATCGTTTTGGTTGTGGTTCTCTTCTGGCGGTTGCGGGGCAATGGGGGGAGGATCATCTGCCGTGTTTACGTCATCGTCCGTTTCGTCCTGCAGGAGGCGGCGTAAGTATTCGTTTTTGATTCGGCGGCGCCAGAGGTCGTTCCAATCGTCTTCATCGGTGCTCCAGGGGGCATTGCGCCGTTTCCAGCGATACTCTTCTTGCAGGTCGAAATCAAAGCCCTCTTCGAGCAATACGTCGATATATGCCATACGGTCCTGCAGGCGTTTCTTAAAGGTTTCAAACACCTCGAAGGCAAACCGGTTGTCGCCCGCCAGGATCTCTTCTTGCAGGGTTCGGGCGCGTGCTTCAAAGCGGGCAATGTCGCTGGCTTGGAAATAAATGCGTTCGAAGTCGAGGGCGGAGATATAATTTTTGATGGTTTGTTGTACGATTTCGTCCGTCAGCGCGCGTCTGGAAAGGTGTTCGCGCGGCAATTCGCGCGCGAGGGTGGCGGTAATGCGCGTGTAGTAGTCGCGGTTATCGAGCGGAATGGTGCCCGCCAGGGCTAAAGCCAAAAGGGGTACAGAGAGAAGCAAGAGCAGGGCTGCGTGACGGCGTTTCATATTGGGTTTCACCTTACTGAGCAGAAAGCAGTGGAAATGCATATCGCAGATCCACTGCTTTCTGGTTTTGTCATCTGCAATCGCTTATTCTATTGCAGAACGGCATCCTTACAGGCTTTGGCAACACGGAATTTCACTACCTGCTTGGCTGGGATTGTGATGGATTCGCCGGTAGCGGGGTTTCGCCCCTGGCGTTCGGCGCGTTGTACGAGCACCAACTTGCCGATTCCCGGTACCAGAAAACCGTTTTTGGCTTCGGCGTAGGAAAGTGCTGCGAGTTCATCGAGCAAGTTGGATACGTCGGTCTTCTTCAGGCCGGTTTTCTCTGCGAGTGTAGCTATCGTCTGGGTCTTGGTCATCTGTTCCTCCTCTTTCTTTTTTGCCCCGAGGTTGTCCATCCAACGCCGGGTAAACCATAGGCTGTCTCAGCGTGGTCGAGCGTGTGTTAGTGAACACACGAACGCCGAATCAGTGTAGCTTCTGTTAAAGATGCGCGAAAAACAAGCATTTTTCTGAGAGTTCAGAGGCGCGTTGACAGAATCTGCCTGATGGCGTAGATTGTAGACATTTGGCCGCTTGTGTAATAATTGGTACTTTCGGAGTATGAGGTTTGGCATGAGGTTTGCAGCAACTTTGCGCGGGGGGTATCTCGCTGGTAGTGTGCTGGGCAGCGTATTGCTGGCGCGTCCGGCGCAGGGATTGCCACCCGATGTTGAAATTGCGCGATTTCTGTATGATCGTCCGGCAGCCTACAGTTTGACGTTTGATGATGGGTTGGTTACCCACATCACCGAATCGGTTCCCATACTAGATCGCCACGGTTTGCGCGGGACATTTTTTCTCTTTATCGACAACATCAAGGATGACACACCCTCGAATTGGATGGCTTGGCGCCGTGCGGCCGCCTCAGGGCATGAAGTGAGCAGTCACTCGCAGACGCATATGGACCTTACCCAACCTGTCGGGCGTGCCGTGTTGGACAACGAGATTATCGGCAGTTACCGGATCATCGAACAAAAAACGGGAATCGCGCCGTTGAGCTTTGCGTATCCCTATAGTTCTGTGAATGATTACGTGAGAAGATTGGTTTTGGAAACCTATGCGTTTGATCGTGCCGATTGTCGTGTTTGGGGGGGGGATGATTTTACGGTGGAGATGGGCATTGACCAGATAGAGCGTGCGATTGCTCAGCGGGAGTGGGAGTATGTGATGTTGCATGGGGTCGGGGAGTATACGTGGGGGGCACTGGAACCTGAACATTTAGATGCGCTGTGTGCGTATTTGGCAGCGAACGCCGAGCGCATCTGGACCGATACCTATGCGCGGGTATCGACGTATATTCGTAAGCGCAATGGGGTTGAGGTTATGCGTCGTAACGTGACGCCCGAGTCCTTCGAATTCCGGTTACGGTTGCCGGACCGTCGCGAGTTCCAAGGGCTTCCGGATGTGCCACTGACGGTACGGATTCCACTCGAGGGGCGCAATGCTCGAGGGGTGCAGGCCGCATTGCGCGGTGAATCGCTGCCCTTGCGTGCGAGTGTCGATGGGCTGTACCTGCTGGCAGAGGTGCCGGCAGATGGGAGTTGGGTTCGGATTGTATGGTGAGGGGAATTTTTTTGCAGGCGTTTCGTACAAGCAGTCATGATAGGGGGGTATGAGGATCATGAGGTTCCATAGCTATGTGTGGGCGGGGTGTTTCGGTTGTGGCTTGCTGTGTCTGATCTTGGGGCTGCCGGGAACCGTGGACGGTGGCATTATCATGGAGACGATGGAGTTACCTTCTGCGGCTG
>SLBU01000079.1 GCA_007126175.1 Kiritimatiellia bacterium | reverse complement strand
GAGTGATGGCGGAAAAGGCAGTTTCAATCCGGTTGCCCGAAGGCGTGTGGAATTCTCTTGCGGCAATCGCCGCAGAAGAAAGGCGGTCCACCTCGGCGCAGCTCGTCAAGGCGCTGGAAGAATGGATCGAATCCAGAGCCGCCAACGGCAACGCGGCGCGAGGCTGACATGGCCGCCCCCAATCTCACCGCAGAGCGTCTGCGCGAGGTGTTGTCGTACGACCCTGAAACTGGGATTTTCACACGCCTCATTGATCGAGGCAAATTCAAGGCTGGCGAGCGCGCAGGCTCAGTTTCCCCGACTGGATATCGAGTAATCGGTGTAGACAGAGCCTTAGTCTTAGAGCATCGCCTTGCTTGGCTTTGCGTTTACGGCGAATGGCCTGATGGCGAAATTGATCATATCAATCGCATCCGTGTAGACAACAGAATTGAAAATTTACGCTTGGCACACGGGCAGAATGCCAGAAACATCGTTGGGCGCGGAGCGAGCGGCTTTAAAGGCGTCTACCAATTCAAGCCGGGCCAGAAGTGGCGCGCTCGTATCTTTTATGATGGGAAGCTAAGGCATTTGGGCTCGTTTGATACGCCAGAAGAAGCACACGCAGCATATTGCGCCGCTGCCATACGACATCATGGCGTTTTTGCCAACGCAGAACATGCTGCGTTGGAGGTCACCGAATTCGAGGCTAAGCGCAGCGTCGCAATTCTTCAGGAGCGTGTTAAGCAATTGGAAAAAGATTTGAAGGAAGCAACGGTGCATCTTCGAGAGGCAATCAATGCGTACAGCCAGGAAGGCATAGCAGTCAAAAAGTCTGTTCTCCGTGAAGCGCTCGACGGCCGGCGCGAGAACGGCAGCGCGGCGAGGGGGTGACACCTTAGCGCCAGCCCGGTCGGCTTCCAGTTATGGCGCGACCGGGCTGGCGGTGCGGTGATGGGCATCGCGCCACGACAGCAACCAGAGGAGAATATGATGCGCTGCATCAACGGCCCGCCCGAGAGCGGCAACCTGCATTTGGAAAAGCTCGACATCATCGACATCATCGTCGGCGCCGCCGTCGCGGCCTGACGCTTCAGCTCGACGGATGATCCCGCACTAGGGCGGGCATCAAGCAAGGCCGCCGCAGGCTCGCGGGTTTGCGGCGGTTCTTTCAAAATGGGAAAATCAAAAATGCCGACTGACGAGCAGATCGAAGCGGCTTGCGCGGCCTACGACAATTTCGCGATGAATGGCGATGGCGATCCTCACCGGCATGCCATGCGCGCCGCCCTCGAAGCCGCCGAGCGGGTGGCGTGGCGGGCGATCGCGGAGGCGCCCGACGACAGGCAGGTCGCCGTCTGGTGCCCGGCGCGCGAGGGTCTGGACGAACTCATGAGCTTCTGCCGCCACCATCCCGACGCCGGCTTTTGCGTGGACGAGCTACGCGAGCCGACCCTTTACCGCATTGTGGAGCCACCGCGCGACGCCACCCCGCCAGCCGGGCCGAGCAACCCATCCAAGCACGGGAAGCTATGACACCGGCCCGGCTGGCCGGATGACGACAACCCCGAAAGGAAACAGGATGCAGATCAAGATCGAGAAGGCCTACCGCGTGGGTGAAGAGGTCTTTGACACGCCCGAGGAAGCCCTTGAGTATGCGGCCGTCCTCGAAGTCGAGAAGTGGCTCGGGTCGCCCGACATCATGGTCGCCGACCTGGTCGCCAAGATCCAGGAGAACCCCGAGGCGGCGCGCGAGGTGCTCTTGCCGCTGATGCCGGCGAAGCGTGCGCCGCGCGGCCCGGACAAGGCGCCACGGAAGCGGAAGGTCGAGCCTGCGGCCCCGTTGGTCGGGGAGGCGTGAGATGCCGGTGACATCGGCGGGCAAGAACAGCAGCGCGGGCGACCGGCTGCTGTCGCACATCACGGCCATCGAAAGCCTGCTCGAGGAGAAGAAGCAGATCGCCGAGCTGATCCGCGAGCGCAAGGCGCACGCCAAGATGGACGGCTTCGAGGTCGCGGTGATCAACCAGATCATCAAAGAGCGCGCCATGTCCGCCGCCGACCGGGCCGAATGGCAGGCGCTGCTCGATCTCTACCGTGCTGCGGTCGGCATGCTCGACGGAACACCCCTCGGCGACTTCGCCCGCAAGAAGATGATGGGCGACGACGAGCCGGCCTCAGACGAGACCACCGCGGACGCCAAGGCAGAGCCGGCCCAGCCGGCCCCTGACGTTGACCCCGAGACCGGGGAGGTCGTCGATGTCGATGCAGCCAGGGCTCAGGGCCGCGAGGCAGCACGCTCGGGCGCCAACATCGTGAGCAACCCCTGGAAGTTCGGCGATCCGCGCCGGGCCGCCTGGGACGAGGGCTTTTGCTTCGAGACCGGCAGCGACGGCATGGACCTGCCGCCGGCATGGCGGCGCAAGAAGCCGACCAAGCCCGGCAAGGGTGAGGGCGGCGAATGAAGCGGCTCACGATCGAGATGGAGCCGACCAAGCTGACCCGCCGGCGCGAGCGCTCCGCGACCGACGAGCTTCGCCAGCGGCTCGGCGGCCTGGCCGAGGTTAGGGCCCCGAGCGAGGCCGAGGAGCCGATCCTGGCGCCGGTGATCCGGCAAGCCGTGTTCGCCTGGCTGGCCGAGATCCGGGCGGCGGACGAGCTCGAGAAGTTGGGGATCAAGCCGCGCTCGACGGCGCTGCTCTTCGGGCCGCCCGGCACCGGCAAGACGACGCTCGCCCACCACCTCTCGGCCCGGCTCGGCATTCCCATGGTTATCGTGGGGCCGGAGACTCTGATCGGGCAGTACTTCGGCGAGAGCGAGAAGGCCATGGGGAAGCTGTTCACGGTGCTGGGCGAAGCCGAGACGCCGTGCCTGCTCTTCATGGACGAGGTCGAGGGGCTGGCCGGGCATCGCAGCAAGAACAAGGCTGGCGGCGCCGACAACGCGCGGTCTTCGACGCTC
>SLBU01000186.1 GCA_007126175.1 Kiritimatiellia bacterium | reverse complement strand
TCGGCAAGCCGACCGACGATCCGGCGGGTGGCGACGGCTACAGTCGTATCCGGGAGGCCCAGCGGCAGAGCCTGGCCATCCCGAATACCGGCATGGCGGTGATTATTGATATCGGCGAGGCTGGCGACATCCACCCAGCCAACAAGCAGGATGTCGGCCTGCGTCTGGCTCTCTGGGCAATGGGCAATGAATACGGACGTGAGAACCTCGTGTTTTCCGGACCGCTATTCAAGACGGCCAGTGTCGAGCAGGGTGCCATTCGTGTGACCTTCGAGCATGCCGGTTCGGGCCTGATGGTTGGTACAAAAAATGGGTTGGATCCGGTTGTTGAGAATCCTGAGGGGGATCTGACGCGCTTCGCCATCGCCGGCGAGGATCGTCAATGGCACTGGGCTGATGCACGCATTGACGGACAGGACAGCGTGATCGTCTCCAGCCCATCTGTACCGGCACCCGTGGCCGTGCGTTATGCCTTCAGTCATAACCCGGCAGGCTGCAACCTCTACAATCGCGAGGGCCTGCCCGCGTCCCCGTTCCGCACCGACGACTGGTAGCGCGCATGACCCGCACAATACTATATGCGGGCTCAACAACGCCTATGAACAGGCACTCGCGTGGGCGTCAGAAAGCGACGGGATGGTATGCATCACCGGCTCGCTCTATCTGATCGGAGAATTCCTCAATCAATAGGCGAACCGGTTTATGACTGCTGCCTACAGCTCTCTGATCCTCATGTTGCGGTACCACACCTTGGTGCCGTCGCGATGGTCTTGAAGACCGATGAATCCCTCGCGCGGGAGATCTCTGTAGGCAATATTGAATTTGTTGGAAGAGCCGTCCGGATTCCTGCCTGCTTTGGTCCAATCGTCAAGATCGATGTCGATAATCGGAACATTGTTAAGGACAACCTTGACCAGCGGTCCCTCGGCCCGGATAGTCATTCGGTTCCACTCTCCGGGCGGAAGCATCGCGTTGACCTTGGGGGCCTTTATATCGAATATCGCGCCGCAAATATGGGGCGAGACATCCTTGCCGTGCGAATCAGCGATCTGAACCTCTATCCACGGCAGCCACTTGCGATTGCCGGTACGGATGAACACCCCGCTGTTCGCGCGCTCTTCGACCTTGAAGTCGAAATCCAGCACAAAATCGCCGAAGCGCTCTTCTGTCCAGATGTCGCCGCCGCCCTTGAGTTCGAGCACGCCGTCCTCGTACTTCCAGCTTCCCTGTGCAAAAACGGCATTCGACAAGTCGCCTTCAAACAGATTCCGCCAACCAGAAGGATTCAGTTCGGCCGCAACGCTGTTGAAAAACTCGGCGCTCTTGCGGATTAAAGGAACGTTATTGTCCCAGCTATGTTCATACTCTGCCGCAAACAAGCCTTGATAACCCTGGCGGTGCAATTCCTCCAGAATCGGGCGCGTCCGGGCTTGGCCGGTTCCCCAAACGACATCGTGTCCCCGTTCCACGTCGACTTCTTTCATATGGATATCGTAGATGCGACCCTCGATGCGCTTTAGTTTTTCGACTGGGTTCAGTCCGCTGCGCACCCAATGTCCGACATCAGCGCTGACCCCGAGCCACTCGCTGCGCCCTTCAATCGCCTCGAGCACATTGTCAGGATGCCAGTATCGATTTGGTTTGGGATGATTGTGGACAGCCATCTTGATCTCGTATTCTTTGCTGAGCTTGTCGATTAGATCATAGTGATCCGGAGCAGGCTCCGAGACCAGTACTTCAACCCCCATATCGCGCGCAAACGCGTACATTCGACGGGCCGCCGCCTCATCTGCCGGGATACCAACAACCCCAAAGGCGACCATCCGCACGTTCGAAGCGGAGAGCTTCTCCCGAATCTCCTGTCTGACATTTTCGGGAAGGTCCGGCCCCATCCGAGCGTCAATATGGGGAGCAACTCTCTGCCCGGGGTAGCCCTGAATCCAATTCAGCCCGAGTTCCCGGGTCTTATCGACTGCCTCGAAAAATGAAAAACGGTTGAACGACCAAGCCTGCACCCCAAGCCGCCAGCCATCATATACATCGGTTGTCGGATGGTTGAATTCCACATCTCCTGTAGCGCTCGAAATAATCAATATCATCGCCGCACCGCCCAAAAATGATTTGCGAGTCATAATGAATCCTCCACTCATAGCAGTTATCGAATATCGCCGTAACTACTCAGGTAGCACGACCACTTGACGCGAACCTAATATAACCTTTTCGGGATTCCAATAAAAAATCAGTCCTGGGGAAACGAAAGGATCGGCGGATGGGGACAGACAATTTGAGAGGCGTCAACGTATTGTAGAGCCCCCAATGGTCCCTACATATACCTGAAGAAACGAGCACGCCCGATTTCCAAAAAACTTTCTCAGATAGTGTGTCCCCTTTCTTTGCCCCCCCCTGTTCTATCCACGCAGGGGGTAGAGATCTTCCCAGGGGCGGGACTGGCGAGCGATCACGGTATCCACCATTTCGTGGATGTGCTGGCAGCAGGAGATCTGGCTGAAGCGTCGGCGCACATCGGCCCAATGTTCGAGACCGGCTAGATACTGGATGAGATGACAGCGGAATTGCAATGCGGCGGCGCGATCCGGGTCGATACCAGCACGTCGGCGCCAGAGATTTTCCTTGGTCTTGTAGGCGACCAGCTCGCGCAAGTGCCAATGCACGACGCGACGCAGTTCCGGATAGGCACGTGTCGGGGGGGTTGCACCCTTCCACAGGGTCTCGGCGTCGGCAAGAATCCAGGGATTTCCGACGGCGCCCCTGGCAATCATAACCGCATCTACGCCATATGTTTGCATTGCGGAAACTGCCTGTTGGGCCGTTTTGATGCCGCCATTGCCAATGACCGGAATCTGCAATTGCTGTTTGACGCGTGCGATCACCTCCCAGTCGGCAGGTCCTTTGTGATGGTGTGCCGCGTAGCGACCGTGGATGGCTAG
>SLBU01000110.1 GCA_007126175.1 Kiritimatiellia bacterium | reverse complement strand
TCGGCCTGCTATGGTCCATTTCGGGATGCGGCTGCGAGTGCGCCGCAAAAGGGGGATCGGTTGGGGTATCAGATGGGGCCAGGATCGGTTGCGGAGGCGTTACGCGAGGCCGAGCTCGATGAGCAGGAGGGCGCGGACATCCTAATGGTGAAGCCAGCCACATTCTATCTGGATGTGATTGCTGCTGTTCGTGCACAATCGCGGTTGCCATTGGCTGCGTACAATGTGAGCGGCGAGTATGCGATGCTGCATGCCTTGGCAAAATCCGGAGGCGGCGATTTGCATGCGCTCGTGCGCGAGAATTTGCAGGCGATGCGCCGTGCGGGGGCTGACATTTTGATTACGTATTGGGCGAATCAGTATCCTGAGATGTATGGGGAATAACGAAAGTCTGGCGGGGTGGGAGATCGACTTCCATCGACTGGGCGACGGCGGAGGCTGTCGACGGAAGTCGATGGAAGTCGATGGGCATCGACAGCACGAGAGAGGGCGTTGAAATGGTCAATGATTGGTTTGAGAGGGCGCAGCGGGTGATTCCCGGTGGCGTGAATAGTCCGGTGCGCAGTTTTCGTTCGGTTGGTGGTACCCCTGTATTTGTGAAACGCGGGGAGGGCAGCCGTATATTCACTGAGGATGGTCGCGAGCTGATCGACTGCTGTCAATCCTGGGGGGCGCTGCTTTTCGGTCATGCACATCCGGTGATTGTCGAGGCGGTGCAGGAGGCTCTTGCGCAGGGGACATCCTTTGGTGTTGCCACGGCGCGCGAAGTCGAATTTGCCGAGATGCTGTGTTGCTTGATTCCCGGCATGGAGCAAGTGCGGGCGGTCAACTCGGGTACGGAAGCGGTGATGACGGCGATTCGATTGGCTCGCGGGGCGACAGGGCGCAACCTTATCTTGAAGTTTGATGGCTGCTATCATGGGCATAGTGATGCGATGCTGGTGAAAGCGGGCAGCGGACTTTTGAGCGGGGCGGAGAGATCTTCGGCGGGTGTGCCCGCTGCAACCGCGGCAGACACGATGGTTGTACCCTACAATGATCTGGCCGCGGGGGAAGCCGTCTTGCAGGATCGCGGGGATCAAATGGCTGCCATCATTGTGGAACCTGTTGCTGCCAATATGGGCCTCGTGCCCCCGCAGCCAGGTTTTCTGGCGGGGTTGCGGTCACTGGCGGATCAACATGGCTGTTTACTGATCTTTGATGAAGTGATCACAGGTTTCCGCTTCGGCCCCACGACCTACGGAAATTTGTGTGGTGTCGAGCCAGACCTGACATGTCTCGGCAAGATTATCGGGGGCGGTCTTCCGCTGGCGGCGGTGGGCGGACGTCGGGCTGTCATGGAATTACTGGCCCCCTGTGGGCCCGTGTATCAGGCTGGCACGCTGAGCGGCAATCCGCTGGCGGTCAGTGCCGGACTTGCGATGCTGCGATTGCTGGCAGACGCATCGGTCTACGCGCAACTTGATGCGCGTGGGGCACAGCTTGCGAGCGCCCTTCAAGGGGCCCCCTTTTGCCTGCAACGCATGGGGGGCGCGTTCACACCGTTTTTTGCGGGGGTGGCCCCGCAGAATCTCGCAGATGTGAAGGCCAGTAATACGGCCCGCTATGCCCGGCTATTCCAGCATGCCTTGGCGCAGGGCGTCTATTTGCCGCCTTCTCCTTTTGAAACGGCTTTTCTGAGTGCGGCGCATAGCGAGGACGATATCGCTCGCATCGCCGATACGCTAAAAGATTGTATCGGGATCGCAAAACAGCAGCCTTCCTGATAGGGTTACCTACCCCGGACCAGGCACTGCACGAAGTGGAGATCGCCAAAGCGGCATGGATACAGGCAGCTAAAACAGTAACAAATATAGGCGATTCATTCGTTTAGCGATTAGCGAGACGTGACCCCTCTGCCGCTAAACAAGAATAGCAATTCGAAATATTCAGGGAGTGGGACGGCATTTTTCGTATAATGATTCGGGGGCCAAATCAAATCCGCAATCCCATGCCAATGTGGGCCATGAATCCAGGTGAAATTTGGCAAATTCGGACGGATTTCGTAGCGGTGAGGCTTCGTCATATTCGTGAATCGTATCTTTGAGATCGACCTCGCCTGATTTTCCATCATTGAACACAAGATAGATTTTGAAATCGCTGCGGTATTGGGCTTTTTCCAGATAAACCGATTGCATCACTGCCTCCTTTCAGACTAAAGGCTCGACTGTATGGAATTTCTTCGATGTCCACATATCCAGCAGCTCGACCCTGTGCAGCTCGGCCCACTCTTCTACGAGTCCTCGCACCTTGGCGGGAAGCACCCCCGCTATGATGTTCAAGGTGCCGATATCAACGGATGCCCGATGTTCATTGTAACGCACATGAAAATGCGGTGGGTTGTGTTCATCAAAATACATGGTTATGACGATTCCGAGGAACCTGCATATCTCCGGCATGTGATCTCCTTATCCAATATCTTTGCTGGCATAGTAGAGCAGAATGGTTCTGCTTTCAAGCATTCCTTGGTTCTTACAGGCGTGCGTTCGGGTGTGTGCGGGCGTGCACTTCGCGAAGCTGCACGATGGCTACATCGGTGTAGATTTGGGTGGTGTCGAGCCGGGCATGTCCTAGCAGTTGCTGGATGAAGCGGATGTCGCCGCCGTTTTCGAGCATGTGGGTGGCGCGATTCCTGGCTTCAAGCAAAAGCATGACAGCGGCGGTACTCGCGTAGATACCAGCTTGTCCTGCGTAGCCTTGGCGAAGCATGGAAGCCGCGATAGCCGCGAGGGAAGGCAGCTAAAGAAGTAGAATAATGTCAGTCACTCGGAACGGTCATCGTCCGGTTTGTGAAATGTGAAGACGTGACCCCGACACCCCGACACCTACGGAACGGTCATCGTCCGGTTTGTGAAATGTGAAGACGTGACCCCGACACCTACCGACACCTCGACGCCTCTCCCGACACCTCTA
>SLBU01000030.1 GCA_007126175.1 Kiritimatiellia bacterium | reverse complement strand
CCAACGCAAAATCAAAGATGGCACCACCACCAAAAATCAGCAGCATCGCAATGGTGATCAGCGTTGTGAGCGACGTCAGCACCGTCCGGCTCAGCGTCTGGTTAATACTCAAATTGCAGATCGTCAGAAAATCCTTTCCCCGGATCAGCTTCAGATCCTCACGGATTCGATCGAATACCACAATCGTATCGTTCACCGAATACCCGACGATCGTCAATAACGCCGCCACGATCGGCAGGCTGATCTGCCGCCCGAAGAGTGCATACAGTCCCACCGTAAAGAGCACATCATGCACTAAGGCCGCAATGGCCCCCAATGCAAATCCGAACTCAAAACGCCATGAGATGTAAAGAATGATCCCCGTCAAGGCCAACAGGATCGACCACAGCGCGCTGCGCTTCAGTTCGTCGCCAATCTCGGCACCAACCTCATCCATCGCAACAACTTCAAATGCGGCATCCGCAAAACGCTCCTGCAGCACCGTTCGCACCAGTTCCGCCTGGCGTACCTCAGCATCCGTATCAACACCCGCCTTCACCTGCAACATCGAACTCACATTCGGACTATCCAGTTCCTGTTGGTATTGGATCACCGGATTGGCCACACCGGCAGCCTCCAGCGCACCCCGCAGCTCGTCCACCGGTACAGGCACACGCCCAGCCTCCACCGGCGCAAACCGGAACGTCGTCGCCGAACCACCTGTGAAATCAACCCCGAATACATCCCCCGGAGATTGCACCGCACGCACCAGCAGCAGTGACCCCGTCAGGACAATCACAAGCAGCGAGAAAACCATCGCAATCTTACGCTTGCCAACAAAATCCACGGCGGTCTCCTTCGGGATGATACTCAGCATCCGTAACCGCTTCAACGGCGTGTATTCCGCCAATGTGCTAAACACCAGCTTCGTGACCACCAATGAGGTATACATGCTTACCAAAATGCCGCCGCACAAGGTCACGGCAAACCCGCGAATCGGCCCCGAACCAAAGATAAAAAGAATCACCCCCGTCATCAGCGTCGTAACATTCGCATCCATAATCGTCACGAAAGCACGATCATATCCCGCCGAAATAGCCGCCCAGAAGCGCTTGCCTGTCTTCAACTCCTCGCGTATACGCTCGAAAATGAGGACATTTGCGTCCACCGCCATACCAATCGTCAGCAAAATACCAGCCACCCCCGGCAGGGTCAGCACAGGCAGCGTCATGCCGCCCCCACGCCCCATACTCATGAACCCGGCCGCCAGAATCATCCCCAACGGCAACAAAAGCATATTCAGCATCAAAGCCGCATCGGCCACGAAACCACTGATCTGATAGTACACCAGCATGAAAAGCAGTACACCGATCCCACCAATCAAAATCGAACGCAGACCGCTCGATATCGAATCCTGCCCCAGACTGGGCGCCACATAACGCTTTTCTTCGATCCGCACTCGTGTCGGCAAAGCCCCCGAACGCAGCACATGCACCAGCCGCATCGCTTCATCACGCGTAAAATTACCCGTAATCTGTGCACGGCCACCGTAGATCGGCTCTCGAATACGCGGCGACGAATACAACGTCCCGTCAATCACAATCGCCAACTGGCGTTCCCCGCTCGGATTCAACGTGCCACCCGGCGCATATTGCTCGGTGATCTGCCCGAAACGCGTCGCACCACGCGTTGTGAACTCAATTCCGACAGCAGGGAGATTCATATTCGTGAAATCCAGGGATGCGTTGCGTAGATCCGTGCTCCGCAAAACCGGTGTGCGATGCACAAAATAGGGGGCATAGACCACACGCCCTTGCACCTCATGCTGCTTCATCAGCAGTTCATAGCGCGGACTCGGCACGTCAAACCGCCCCGTAGCCTCACGAAAAGCCGCATCACGCGCCTCAGCCGGCACCTCATCTGACGGCACATAGAACCGCCCGCCCTGCAACGAAATAATCTGCCAACCGCGCGGTGCGCGCCCCTCCGAGAGCATCCGCTCTGTCAGCACAGGGCTATCCTCATGCACCATCCGGAACTCCAGAAAACCGACACTCAGTATCAGCGCCTCGGCCTCCTCGCGCTTATCCTCCCCGATCCCCGGCAACTGAATCTCAATCCGATCGGCCTTCTTGACAATGCTAGGCTCTTCAATCCCGAGCGCATTCAACCGGTTGCGCAATACTTCGATCGAACGATCCAAAGCACCATCCAACGCATCCGTAACCTGCGCCTGCATCTCTTGATCGGTCAAGGCGGCACCCTCATGCGCGGCCAGAAGATCCTCCTCGATCTTCACCTCATCCACCTTCACCACAAAACTGATGCCACCCTGCAAATCCAGCCCGAAACGAACCTTCTCATGCCACGGCATCACGCGCGATAAGGACGCCGCCACCAGCCCAACCAACAGGATCCAATTCCACCATGCATGCTTCTTCATACGCTCTGCTTTCCTCTGTTCATCTTTTTCGTGAAAACCTACCGCAGCTCTATTATTTCTGGTCCTCGTCCGCCAGCTTCTCCCCCTTCTCGATAATCCGGCTCACAGACCCACGCAACACTTCCACCTTCACGTTGTCCGCAACCTTGATTACAAAGGTCGAATCCTTCACGTTCGTTACCGTACCCACAAAACCACCACCAAATATCACCTTGGTGCCACTCTTGAGATTCTCGATCATCGCCCGCCGCTCCTTCTCCTTGCGCTGCTGCGGACGAATCATCATGAAATACAAAATCCCGAATACCAGAATCATCGGAACAACCATATTGAACATGCTGCCACCTTGCGCCTGCGCCAAAACCATCAGATCCATCATCTCATATCTCCTTTTTTGTAGTAACCTATATATTCAAGAACCGTTGTAGCCCGAGCCGCGTGCCCCATGGGGGCTCAATGCCAATATCACAGGCGACCCCGCCACTAACAACCCCGCACGGCATCATCCCCGCAAAATACCGCTTTGCGTTCCACATCCAGCACGGAATCCATAAAATCCCCAAAACACTGATTGCGAATCGCCGCACGCATCTCCCCCATAAAACACATGTAACGATGTATGTTATGCACCGTCAACAAGCGCAACCCTAAAATTTCCCCGGCATGCAACAAATGCCGCACATACGACCGCGTATAACGGCTGCACGTGTAACAGGTACAGCCCTCCTCGACCGGACGCTGATCCAGACGATTGGACGCTGCCTTCACCGGATATACCCCGGTGCGCGTAAACGCCGAACCATTGCGGGCATAGCGCGTCGGCATCACACAATCGAACATGTCGATTCCCATCGCCACCGCCCGAACCATCTGGGACATACGCCCAACTCCCATCAAATAACGCGGACGATCCCGCGGCAACTCCGCCACGCCATCCGCAACCCCTTTCATCAAAATATCTTCCGGTTCACCAACACTCACCCCCCCAACCGCGTAACCGTCAAAGCCGATCGCTTGCAGTTCCCGCGCACATTGCCGGCGCAAATCCTCGAACGCCCCCCCTTGCACAATACCGAATACCAGTTGACCCGGCGCACGCGGCTGCTCCCGACATCGAGCCGCCCAGTCTACCGTCCGAGCCGTAGACTGACAAGCGTAATCACGCGTACTACCCGCCGGAATGCATTCGTCAAAAACCATGGCAATATCCGATCCCAGCGTTCGCTGGATGGCCATCGCCTCTACCGGTCCCAGAAAAAGACGGCTTCCATCCAGGTGCGATTGGAACACCACCCCTTCGTCCTGGATCTTGCGCGATTGCGCCAGACTGAACACCTGATAGCCTCCGCTATCCGTAAGAATCGGGCGGGACCAATCCATGAACGCATGCAATCCCCCGGCGGCACCGATCACCTCCAACCCCGGACGCAAATGCAAATGGTATGTGTTGCCCAGTAGAATCGAAACCCCGAGATCCTCCAACTCCGCAGAACTCATCGCCTTCACACTCGCCTGCGTGCCCACCGGCATGAAAACCGGGGTCTCGAGAGCCCCATGCGCCGTGTGCAGCACGCCGCAACGTGCCCCCGTCCCACGATCCTCAGCCAGCACCGTAAAAGTTCCCGGGATCTCTTGCGGCATCGCACAGACGCCCGGTTTCGCCATATCTTCTGCCACAATCATAACGCCAGTTCGTCCTGCTGCAAGCTCC
Organism: Kiritimatiellia bacterium; assembly: GCA_007126175.1. Lineage (GTDB taxonomy): Bacteria > Verrucomicrobiota > Kiritimatiellia > UBA8416 > UBA8416 > T3Sed10-140. The sequence continues at coordinate 7,055 of SLBU01000030.1, read as the reverse complement.
CCGGACTGATACCGAAACGCGTATAGCACAGCGGCGTCACCACCCGGCCCTTTGGCGTACGAGCCATATAGCCTTCCTGGATCAAATAGGGCTCATAGACCTCTTCAATCGTGTCCGGCTCCTCTCCAACCGATACCGCAATATTGCTCAACCCAACCGGCCCTCCGCCAAACTTGCGCATGATCGTCTCCAGAATCCGCTTGTCCATGTCATCCAGACCATGCTTGTCAATCTCCAACATCTCCAGTGCACGATCCGCCACAGACCGGTCTATCCGATTGTCCGCCCGCACCTGCGCATAATCCCGTACCCGGCGCAACAAATTATTGGCAATCCGCGGCGTTCCCCGGGCCCGCCGTGCAATCTCATCGGCACCATCATCGGCTATTGCCACATCCAGCAACTTCGCCGAACGCTGCACAATCTTTACCAGCGTCCCCGTATCATAATAATCCAACCGGTTATTCAACCCGAATCGCGACCGCAATGGCGCCGATATCAAACCCCGTCGGGTAGTCGCTCCCACCAACGTAAACCGCGGAATCTCCAGCCGGACCGACCGCGCATTGGGGCCCTGATCAATCATGATATCCAGCACAAAATCCTCCATCGCCGAATACAAATACTCCTCCACCGTCTTCTGCATCCGGTGAATTTCATCGATAAACAGGATATCCCCTCGCTCCAGACTCGTCAGCAGCCCCGCCAAATCCCCAGCCTTGTCGATCACCGGCCCCGACGTAATCCGGATCTGGCTGCCCATCTCATTGGCCAGAATATTTGCCAGCGTCGTCTTGCCAAGCCCCGGTGGCCCCGATAGCAACACATGATCCAGTACATCCCCCCGCTGCCGTGCCGCCTCCACCGCCAGCTCCAGACGCTCCAACACCTTCGGTTGACCCGCAAAATCCGCAAATTGCGCCGGGCGCAACTTCTGATCGAAGGCCTGATCCTTTATATTTAGTGTATCGATTGGACGTTCCATCAAAAACCTGCTACCTCGACAACGCAATCTTGATCAATTTCTCCACATCCGTTATCTCCGGATGCTTCTTACTTGCTGCCAGCACCATCTTGCGGGCATCCTCCTGCTTATAGCCCAACGCCATCAGCGCCAGCAACGCATCGCGTAAGCCCGTGTTGAGCGGATCCCCCGCATCATCCGCACCCGCCACCGCCTCGAGCACCTCACCCGCCGAAAGCTTATGCCGCAACTCCACCACAATCCGTTCTGCCGTCTTGGCCCCGATCCCCGGCACCGAACTAATGCGCTTCACATTCCCTTCCGCCACTGCCGCCTTCAGCTCGCGTACCGTCATACCACTCAATGCACTCAAAGCCGACTTCGGACCAATACCCGAAACGGCTGTCAGCATCCCGAACAACTGCCGCTCCCCCTCCGACACAAATCCATACAAAATGTGCGCATCCTCCCGCACATGGTCCACGGTCAGCAGGCACGCCTCTGCCCCCGTCCCCGGCAGCCGATCATAGCTGCTCAACGGAATAAAAACCTCATACCCCAGCCCCCCCACATCCACAACCACCCGCGTCGGATGCTTCTCCACCAAAATCCCTTTTACATACGTAATCATACATTCCTTAAAAGGCGTCAACTCATAACGGCTTCGTGTTGCTGCGCGCGATGCCGCGGGCCTGCTGCAGATGGGTGATCGCCAGCGCCAAGGCATCCGCCGCATCAAGCTGAAGATTCGGCTCCAGGCCCAGCAGCCGGGCCACCATCTTCATGACCTGCTCCTTCTCGGCACTGCCAACCCCCACAACCGCCATCTTTACCCGGCGTGGCGCATACTCATACACCGGAATCCCATGCGCCGCACAGGTCGCAATCGCCACGCCGCGGGCCTCCCCCAGCGTCATCGCCGTGCGTATATTCCGACAATAAAAAGCACCCTCTATGGAAATCTCCTGCGGTTGCGTCTCGCGAATCACATCCCCCAATTGCTCTTGCATCGCCAACAGGCAAGCCGAATGCGGCCAGGCTGGCTTCGTGCGAATGCAACCGTAGGCAACCTGCCGCAGTGCCCCCCCAACCGACTCCACCACACCATAGCCCGTGCTGCGCAGCGATGTATCGATGCCTAAAACCTTGGTGACATTACTCACGCCTCGTCGCTGACCGCCTCCATAACCTCATCCGTCATGTCCATATTCGTATAGACATCCTGAACGTCGTCGTTATCCTCCAGTGCCGCCACAAACTTCAGCACCGAACGTGCCACCGATGCATCGTCCACTGGTGCCGTCAGGTTCGGCAACATCGTCACCTCCTTGCTAACTGTCTCAATCCCGGCAGCCTCCAGGGCATCGCAGACATCGTTGAACACGGAGGGATCCGTCAAAATCTCGAACTCACCGTTCTCATGGACCATATCCTCGGCACCAGCCTCCAACGCAACCTCCATCAGCTTTTCCTCAGACACGGTGGCCTCATCCACAACAATCTGCCCCCGGCGGTCAAACGCCCGGCTCACCGCACCCTGCTGCGCAAAACTCGATCCATGCTTCCCGAAAATATGCCGGATCTCAGCCGCGGCACGATTCCGATTGTCCGTCAGCACCTTCACAATCAAGGCCACCCCACCACTGGCATACCCCTCGTATACAATCTCCTCGAACGATGTGGCCCCCAACTCGCCCGTGCCCTTCTTGATGGCACGATCAATGTTGTCGTTGGGCATGTTCACGCCCTTGCCCTTCTGGATCAGGGCGCGCAACGTGATGTTCGCCGAAGGATCGCCTCCCCCCTGCTGCGCCGCAACCATGATCTCCTTCGCAATCTTGCTGAACATCTTGCCGCGCTTCGCATCCGCAGCACCCTTCTTATGCTTGATCGTTGCCCATTTACTATGACCGCTCATGCTCCCCCTCTTATGCTTCTGGTTGTTCTACTCTTTGGGCACTTGACCATTCCCCGGCCCCATGTTTGGAGAATGCCGGGGCTTCCCGTACCACAAACATCAATCCTCATCCTCATGCTTCTCGGCCGCCGCAATCACCTTTTGTGCCACATTCGATGGCACCTGCTCGTAACGACTGAACGTCATCTCGAAATTCCCGCGCCCGCCCGTCATCGAGCGCAGCTCGGCACAATAGCGAAACAACTCCGCCTGCGGCACTTCCGCCGTAATCATCTGCATCCCGCCATTCATATCCATCCCCATAATGCGTCCACGCTTATGGTTCAAATCCCCATTGATATCGCCGAGGCAATCATCCGGAATCGTCACCTTCACCGTCATGATTGGCTCCAGCAACACCGGCTTGGCATTAAGCATCGCATCCTTCAACGCCCGCCCACCAGCAATCTTGAATGCCACCTCCGACGAATCCACATCGTGATACGACCCATCATAGACCGTCGCCTTCACGCCCGTTACCGTATAGCCGGCCAGCGGACCACGCACCATCCCCTCGACCAACCCTTTCTGCACCGCCGGGATAAAGTTGCCGGGAATCACGCCTCCCACAATCGCATTCACAAACCAATCCTCTTCGCCTTCCGGCAACGGCTCCACCCGCAAATACACCTCGCCATACTGCCCGCGCCCACCGGATTGTTTCTTGTGCTTGTAGTGCCCTTCCCCTATCGCCGTCACCGTCTCGCGATACGGCACCTTCGGCTGGCTTAAATCCACACTCACACCGCTGCGGCTCTTCATCAGTTCCACCGCCACATCAATGTGCACATCTCCCAGCCCCTGCAAAATCACCTCATGCGTCTCGGCATTGCGATCCACCGATAACGTCGGATCCTCCTCCACCACGCGCTTCAACGCCGTCCCGATCTTATCCTCATCCGCCTGCGTCCGTGCCGTTACCGCCTGGAACATCACCGGCTTCGGAAAATGAATCGGGTCGATCTGCGCCACATGATCCAACGCACAAAGCGTATCACCCACATGCGTCCCCTTCAGTTTCGGCACCGCCACAATGTCCCCCGCCGCCGCCGACTCCACCGGAACCTGCTTCTTCCCTCGCACCGCCAGCAAACTCCCAATATGCTCCTTCTCCTTGCGCGAAGAGTTCAAAACATCACTATCGCCTTTGAGCGTACCCCCGAACACGCGCACATACGAAAGCTGGCCCACAAATGGGTCATTCACCGAACGGAACACCAACCCCACAAACGGAGCCTCCGGAGACGGATCGATCGGCGCATCATCCAGCGTTTTGTGGGGCACCGTCACCGGCGAAGCAGAGAAACGGGCAATCCCATCGAGCACCGCATCAACCCCCACACCCTTGAGCGGCATCGCCACAAAAACCGGCACAAAATGGCCATCCGCCACCGCATGCACCAAACCAGACGCAATCTCCTCCGGCGTCAGCGGCTCCCCCGCGAGATACTTCTCAATCAGCGTATCATCCGTTTCCGCCGCCAGTTCCACCAGGCCACCCTTGGCCTCGGTCACCATCTCCGCCACATCATCAGGCACATCCGTTGCACCAAGAATATCGATCACATCACGCTTGTCCAGCGTTGGTATCACCACCGGTTCGCACTTCGTCCCAAACGCCTCCTGAATGCCAGCCAACGTCTGCGCAAAATCAGTATTATCCTTATCCAACCCCGTAATCACGATCGCGCGCGACTTCACCCCGCGGCTCTCACAGCACTGCCACGCACGCCGCGTGCCCACCTGCACACCCGCCGCCGCATCCACCACAATCAAGCCCGTCTCTGCACTACGCGCCGCCGCAATCACACTACCAAAAAAATCGGCATACCCCGGCGTATCCGTGAACACCATCTCATAATCCGCATCACCGGATTTGTAGATCGCCGAAAACGTCGTCGAGAAAATCGAGATATGGCGCGCCTTCTCCAAGTCGGTATTGTCGCTCAAACTCGTACCATCTGCCGGAGACCCCAGCCGGTCATTGAGCCCCAGCCGATACAGCAGCGCGTCGGTAAGCGTCGTCTTCCCGCTGCCCGTATGTCCCATGATGGCAAAGTTCCTGACATTCTCGACTGGAATATTCTTCATAGTGCACAATCTCCTCATAACTACCCATCGGCGCACCGCGCGCCATATTCCCGCCCAATATTACACACAAACGGTTCCCATGCAACCGTCTTGTGCGAAGGCCCAACCGAAGACCACACCAAAGCCGTTGACGCAGCACATATTTTTACATAACGTTCTCGTACAGAAAGCGTTCGGCACGCTCGCGCACCGTCGATTATGCACCTTGCAGCGCCGAACGCGCCTCAATATTCAATTCATATTGAACACGATGATAACAATGACCAAGCCCCCAATCAAAAACAAGGAGTCGTTCTGTGGTCTCTGCACCTGCTCGCTAAACCATCCGCTCTACAATTGCGCCTTCGCTGACATAAAAGAGGCGCCCTCGCTTCTCTCCCTCATCGCTGCATATTCAGCACAACGATCGAAACATATACGTAGGAGATCGCCATCAAACTGATGGGTATCCCTAGAATAACGGTTTCCTTGATGCTGAATCCGAGTTTATGCACTTCGCCTTCGGGCACGTAGGATTTAGCAAGATAGGGTACCGCACCCATCATTGCGGTAAGAAAATACAAAGGAAAAATGAAAGCCCGACTCAAGAAAAAGGCGGAAGCGGCAAACCCTGCGAGAGAGGCCAGTCCCCACATGCTAAAATCGTAGAGATATTTGCCCTCGGAATGGGTTGCATTGCGCAGGGCAATGCGCGTCTGCACCAGGCCTAATGCCGCAACAAAGATCAGGCTGAACCAGAAGAAGAAACCAAAGGCACCAATTTCGGCGTAGCAGCTCACATAGGCATTATGCACGGCTTTGGATTCGAAGGTATAATCACGAATCATGAACAAACCGACACCAAAGATCGGGCGCGTCCGCCAAGCATAGTTGGCATCGCCCCACAAGTTAACGCGCTCCCAGGCATCGCCCAGAAAACGCCCGGAAAACGGAATAAACAATAATGCTCCGAGCAAACCAAACCCGAGCCCATACAAGAATTTTTTCTTGAAGATGAGCATCACAACAGCAATACCTGCGGATGCCGCCAGGCCGATCAGCGAGCCACGCGACAGGGTGGTGGTAAACCCCCGATACAGAAAGGCGATGATGCCGGCCGCAATTACAACCTGCAACATGCGCCGTTTTTTGAACATGACCAACGTCAGCGGCATGGCGGCTACTAGGAATTGGCCCATATCATTCGGATCACCAAAAATCCCAAAAAAGCGTGCGCGGGGGACGAGATAGGATACATTCGGTCGCCAGGACATGATGGGTTGATGCCCGGCAAACCCGTAGCCCTGGGAGATTTGAAGGATGCCGTGGATGGCCATCAAAATTGCCATGACAACAAAGGCCCTCGCAATCCAACGCAAATGCGATACCGAATTGGTACACCCGAAAAGCAAAATCCCGAAAAAAGTCAGACGAAAGAGTGCCTGCCAGCTCGCCATCAGCCCCGCGAAATACCCCCAGGAGATATGCGACATGCAGCCAGCAAAAAACAGCCCCCCAAAAAGAAAATACTGGGGTTCCTTGAAGTTGAGTTTCAGTTTGCCGGTCTGGTATTCCATCATCATGGCCAGCATGGCCATGTAGGTAATGCCTTGCAGCAGCGGAATGCCGAACAGCCAGGGGATCAGCCACTCCTGCGGCCGCCAGAATACCAGCACAATGAAGATATAGAGAAAGAAAAAGCTCATGAATGTACGTTGTAGGTTGCTGGTTGCTGGTTGCTGGTCGTTGGGGCACAGGACTGGGGCTCTAGAATGCGATACATCATTTTGGGATGATAACCGCAATCGTGTTCCAAGGCAAGGAGGAGTAACCAGGGCAAACGCATCTATTTCCCCATGAGCATACCTGCGAATGACGAATGACGAAATACCCAAGTAAAGCAAGATGCGTTTTGCCCTGGTCTAGAGGGGTGACCTTATTGACGGGGGGGAGTGGTAGCCCGCTGGAGCCTGTCCGACGGAGCCTTGGCGTAGGCGGGCCGAAAGCGCGGCTTGGGCGTGGGGTGTACATGAGGTGCCATGAAAAGTCCTTCCGCTGATTATG
>SLBU01000052.1 GCA_007126175.1 Kiritimatiellia bacterium | reverse complement strand
TTGCAACAAGACCGGATTCGCGTACTGGCTTGCGCCAAGCAGATTCCAGGGAAACCCGGTAAACAAGGTCGACCGCAGATACTCCAACCCCACCCAAAGCACGCCTGCCAGAAGCAGGATCGCAATGCGACCGGGCAGGCCCTTCTCCCGTAGGATTCCCGCCGCAGTAGCCACCGCATACCCAAACGCGGCCACATACAAGCTGCAATACAGCGCCAACCCGATCCAGGCAATGATCGTCAGCGGCAGATTGCCCCAGGTATGCCGCAATGCCAGCAACCACGACAATCCGACCAGATGAAACACACTCCCTGCCACGAGTCCGGCACACGCACCCTCACGGGGGCGCACCTGCAGCAAAACAAGCAGTAACGGAATCAGTGCCAGCCAAGCGGCACTGCCTCCTTCCAATCCCGCCAACACAGGGGGCATCGGAAAAGCACAGGCCAGCAAAAAACCGCTCACGCCGGCTGCCAGGCACGTTACCATCATAGATCTATTCAGGCACCGCAACATTTCTTGTACTTCTTCCCGCTACCGCAAGGGCAGGGATCATTGCGACCTACCCGCCGATCCCCGGCACCAGGGCCGAATGAAAGTCCGATTCCGCCGGAACCCGATGCCCCATGCGTGGCTTGCCCCCCCCGTACCGATGGCGCTTCCCGCGGCAGCGGGCGCGAAGGCTGACGAGCCCCCGCAGCTTCCGGCGGCGTACCCGCCCCCGGCGCCGTCGCAGGCGGGGGTGTCTCATGCACCATCCGTACCGGCAAGGATCGCAAAAATGCACCGTAGGCCTCAACCGATGATGCCGATTTGAACGCACCGCTGATGATCTCGGTTTTGATATCCGACATCAGCACCTGGAACATCTGGTACGCCTCATTCTTGTATTCCACCAACGGATCGCGCTGGCCGTAGGCACGCAACCCAACGCCTTGCCGCAATCCATCCATGGCCCGCAAATACTCTTGCCAATGCGTATCGAGTGCTTGCAAAACCACCACCCGCTCCATCGTTTCGAGCGAATGCGGATCCTCGGTGGATACCTTGATCTCATAGGCCTTGCGGGCGCGATCAAACACGAATGCGGCCAATGCATCGCGATCCTCCACCTGCCTTTTAACCTCATCGGCGGTCAGGGGAATGGGAAAGGTCGTCTGCACCCACTCGCGAAAATCGGTTTGGGCCTGCTCTTCACGTGTGGCCAGCATCACATCCACAGTGCTTGCTATCACATCTTCGATCACATCATAAATCACATCCCGCACCTTCTCGGCACAAACCACCCGCTCGCGAAGCCCATAGATAATCTCACGTTGTTTGTTCATGACATCATCATACTCGAGGGTCCGCTTCCGCACCGAAAAATGCTGCTGTTCCACACGGCGTTGCGCCGTTTCGATTGATCGGTTCAACCAGCGATGCTCCAACTCCTGGCCTTCCTCAAGCCCAAGCTTTGCCATGATATTCGAAATGCGATCCGAACCAAATAGCCGCATCAAGTCGTCTTCCAGCGAAATATAAAACTTGGAGGCCCCCGGGTCGCCCTGTCGCGCACAACGCCCACGCAACTGCCGGTCAATGCGCCGCGCCTCATGTCGCTCGGAACCAATCACATACAAACCACAATAATGCTCGGTAAGGTATTCTCGCAGACTCTTGCCCTCATAGGGATCGTGTAGCGATATCCCCGAGAGCACCACCTCGCGCGGCAAGCCGGCAATGCCCTCTCCCAGCTTGATGTCAGTGCCGCGACCCGCCATGTTTGTGGCAATTGTGACCGCCCCGGGCTGCCCCGCACGCATCACAATCTCGGCTTCTCGCTCATGATTCTTGGCATTCAAGACGCTATGCGGAATGTTCTGGCGCCGGAGCATCCGACTGATCAACTCAGAACTATCCACTGAAACCGTACCCACCAGTATCGGTTGCCCTTGCTGATGGCGGTTCGCGACATCCTCGATCAGCGCCTTATACTTCTCGCGCTGCGTCTTGTAGATTACATCATTATTATCCACCCGGCGGATCGGGCGATTTGTCGGAATCACCACCACGTCGAGTTTGTAGATCTGATGGAACTCGTCCGCTTCCGTCTCCGCCGTACCCGTCATGCCAGCCAGTTTGCCGTACATCCGAAAATAATTCTGAATCGTAATCGTTGCCAATGTCTGGGTCTCGCGTTCGATTTTGACCCCTTCCTTGGCCTCAATGGCCTGATGCAGGCCATCACTCCAGCGTCGCCCCGGCATCAGGCGCCCGGTGTATTCATCCACAATCATAACCTGATTGTCCTGCACCACGTATTGCACGTCCTTCTCGTAGGCACAGTAGGCACGCAACAATTGGTCCACATTATGAATTCGCTCACTGCGCTCGGAAAAGGCCTCCTGCAAACGCTGCCGCTCGTGCGTCTTCTCCTCGACACTGAGATCTTTGCCATCGAGTTCCGCCATGGCGGTCACCATATCCGGCAAGACATACATTTCCGGATCGTCCGGACTCAAGGCCTCGCAACCTTTTTCCGTCAGATTGGCGTCGTTGCCGCGTTCATCGATGGTAAAATACAGTTCTTCGCGCAAGGCACGGGCCTCTTCCTTGCGCATGTCCGTAAGCATCGCATTCTCAATCTGCTCCCGGAGTTTGCGGTTGGCCGGTTCCTCAAGCAAATGCAGGAACTTCTTGTGCTTGGGCATGCCGGTGCCCACTTGATACATCAACAATTGGGCCTTCTCCGTATCCTCCGCATCAAGCGCCGCATACAGATCGGATACGAGCCGGTTGATTTGCTCGGATTGCAAGCGCACCAACCGTTCCACGCGCGGCTTCAATTCGAAATACTGATGCGAAGAAACCGGTGCCGGCCCGGAAATGATCAAGGGCGTACGCGCCTCGTCAATCAGGATGTTGTCCACCTCATCGATGATCGCATACGTATACCCGTTCTGCACACGCTCCTCGGGGCG
>SLBU01000024.1 GCA_007126175.1 Kiritimatiellia bacterium | reverse complement strand
TTACCTGCCCCTGCTTTATATGCCCGGGCCAGCGAACGCAGGTCGGCACCTTGATGCCTCCCTCGTACATATGGGTTTTACCGGAACGTAACAATCCGTTACTGGCACCAACGCGCAATAAACCACCGTTGTCAGAAGTAAACACCACAATGGTATTCCCACTGAGTTCCAGTTCGTCCAGCGCTTTCAACACCTGGCCGATCCCGTCATCCAGATGCTCGACAAAGGCGACATTCCTGGCGCGTTTGGGCTCGATGTTATTCTCACGTGCCAGCACTTTATCCACCCATTCCGGCGGTGGTTGAATGGGGTAATGAGGCGCATTGTACGCCAGGAACTGAAAGAACGGGGTCCCCGCTGCCGCACGCGTTTTCAACGACTCTATCGCCCACTGCGTATACAGGTCGGTACCATGCCCTTTGGGATCGATAACCTCTTCGTTCTTACGCATATAATTCGTGCCCTGACGTCTGTGCTTCCAATAGTCATCCATCATGCCGGCAAGAAATCCTTGATACTCGTCAAAACCGCGGTCATTGGGAAGGTTGGGCTTGTTCAACCCCAAATGCCATTTGCCGATCAAGGTCGTGTGATAACCTGCCTGCTGGAAAAGCTCCGGCAGGAAAATGCTGTCGGGGGTCAGAAAGCCGTAGTTGTTATGGTCGTACTTTCGGACCACGCCCGGCGTTCCGACAAACTCGGGATAGCGGCCGGTCAGCAAGGCGGCCCGGGTAGGCGTGCAGACAGTGGAGTTTGAATAGAACTCATTGAAGCGCATGCCCTCGGACATCAGTTTATCGAGATGCGGGGTGCGCATATCCGTAGCGCCGAACGATGCCAGATCACCATACCCCAGATCATCCACCATAATAATCAGAACATTGGGCCGCTCTGGCGCGGCGGCAGCAGCGAGCGACAGCCCGACGACGCCCCAGAACCCCATTACAACAGCAACCATCGTCTCGAGCTTTTTCAGCATATACTTCATCATTTAACCTCCTTACCTCGATATGCGCGCACCCAAATGTCCATTGCCGATCGGTGCGAAATTTTCCCACATCAACCTATAATTGCACATGAACCGCATCCCAACAACCCCAATCGCGTCATGTTACGCAATAAGGTAACGTTTGTCGGAGACTGTCGCACGTAACAAGAATGCATGCCCCCGAAGATGGTGGTTTACGCGTAGCATGGAAACGAAGCGTGGGGAAAACGCACTCCCTTGCACTACAGGACCCGACCATCTCTAATAGCCTTTTGCCGAAAGGCTTGCACAAGGTCCCGCGTCTGATCGTCCAGGGCCTGTTTCTCAAGGTATTCATAGGCCCGTCTTGCCAGAACGAAGTTCTCGCTCTCCAGAAAATGCGATACCCGTGTAAGCATTGGTTTGGACGTATACGCATGCGTCTCGGCAAGGCGCAGAAAGAGGTTGAGTTCCTGGTACGTATGCATGTTCTCAAGGCCCACGCAGATCGTATCGAAAAAGGCACCCGTAAGCGTTGTTTCAGCGCCCATAAGAGTAAGCAAACGAATTCGTCCCGCCGCGCTGCTTGCAATGAAAAGCTTGGTTAAGCTGTCATAATAATGAGCCCTGTCTGGCATGGCCTCGCGCAGATAGGCCACTGCGAGTTCGATCCGCTTCTCATCACCGTGGCTTGCCACCTCGATGACCTCTGCGGCGCGTGATGGGCTGAACAGCTTGTGGATCCTGAGATGCTCCAGCGCAAATAGCACATAGTGGGGCTTCTCACTACGAAGAAATGCCCGCAACAGACTCTCACTGCAACTCGCGTGGGTCAGTTGCCTTATGGCTTCGACCACCTCACCATTCGCCCAATGCCAGAGATGGAAAGATGTCAGTGACGCGCCCTCGACAACGGCCATGTTGATGGCCCTCGGGGTGGCCTCGGTTACGCCATCAACCGTATCGCTGTGGGGGCTGATGGACATGGCGCTCAGGCTCAGAGTCCTCAGGATTGAATCCTTGTCTTTGAGAATCTGGTCAAGCCTCTTGTAGTCCGCGTCAGTAAAAGGAACAGCACCGTACTTCCATGTCTCCATGGACAACCTGCGGTCCGAATCCGTCGTGATTCTCTTTTCAAGCGCCTGCCCTTCCGGTAGGCGGTAATATTGGTAGTCCCCCAAGGCGTCCCAAACCATGGTGATGCGAATCGTCCTGCATTGGCCTTGCAGGCAAATGACAGAGTCGATACTCATGCTGTAGCCCGAGGGGTGGCCCTGCTGATCCTGCATCTGGAGAATGGTAAAGGGTTGCGGCTCCTCTGACAGAAATCCAGGATGATTCACGAAGATACGTTTTGGGACGGTAACGCTATCCTGTGTCCCTGCTGCAACGACAAGGACGCCAGCCAGACCAAGAGCGATAAATATGGTATGTGTTGTTTGCATATTGTTTCAACCCGCGTTAGAATACCACATGAACCGCATTCCAACAACCCCAATCGCGTCATGTTACGCGTGTTTCCGATGATGTTTCCGGAAAGCACAACAAACACGCCCATCATCCATCGCTTGGGGCGAGGCGTTAGCTCCTTAATCGGAGATTGTTTGAGTAACTGAGTCGATAATATAGCATGGCGTTTCGCCAATTCCAAGCGTTGTAAGTGTTCAGTGTTCAGGGTTCAGGAAAGACCAGGGGCGATGCGGGGAATCGGGTGCTCGATGGGTTTTTACCCTGAACTCTGAACGCTGAACACCTGAACACTCGCACCACAGAAAACGCTAAACAGCAAAACACCGCTTCACACGGAAACTGATTTCAAATATTTTTGGCTAGATATTCGATTCCCAAGTTTCAATATGTATCATCTGGGCACCCCAGGGCCGCCGCTAACCAGTAACTTCAATTACGACGTTAAGAGATTCGGGTGTACGAGTAGGTGTACGAGTACGGGGTGATCACAGTCTTAACTTACTCGTACACATACTCTTACACTCATATCTCTT
>SLBU01000142.1 GCA_007126175.1 Kiritimatiellia bacterium | reverse complement strand
TGGAGAGCACCGAAAGCGTCACAATCGGCGACTATTTCCGGTTGGGTGACGGACAGCCGTCGGTCGTGCCGGGATCGTGGCCGAACTTCCGGGGTTTGAAATTCGACAATATCAGCACGGAAGCCGTTGCGCTTGCTGATCGTTGGGATGCCGACCAGCCGCCCGTGTTGTGGCAGATCGAGCTGGGGGAGGGGCATGCCGGTGCGGCGATTCATCGCGGACGCGTGTATGTACTGGATTATGATGAGACCGCGCGGCGCGACGTCCTGCGTTGCCTGTCGCTCGATGATGGTCGCGAGATCTGGCAACGTGGCTACGCGGTGGAGGTGCCCCGCAATCACGGGATGTCCCGCACGGTGCCCGCCGTCACCGACCGCCATGTCGTGACCATCGGTCCGCGCTGCCATGTGATGGCCGTCGATGCCGAGAGCGGGGATTTGCGCTGGGCCATCGATATGGTTGCCGATTTCGGGACGCGCGTCCCCATGTGGTATACAGGGCAGTGCCCGTTGATTGTGGAGAACACGGCCATCCTGGCACCGGCCGGCAGAGAGGTGCTGATGATGGGGGTCGACTGTGACTCCGGCGAGATCCTGTGGAAAACGCCCAATACGCATAGCCTGGATATGTCACATGCCTCGATCGTTCCGGCCGAAATCCATGGCGTGCGTATGTTCCTCTATGCCGGGCTGGGAGGGATGGTCGGCGTGGCGGCCGATGGGGAGCAAATCGGCGAGATCTTGTGGTATGCGCCCCAGTGGGATCGCTCCGTGATTGCGCCTTCGCCGATGCATCTCGGGGATGGACGACTCTTCGTGACGGCGGGTTACGGCGGGGGCAGCATGCTGCTGCAGATCCGGCGCGAAGGTGACGCCTTTCAGGTGGAAACGCTCGATACCTTTCGTGCCCGTGAGGGGCTGGCCTCCGAGCAGCAAACCCCGGTCTTGGTGGATGGGCTCCTGTTCGGCATTCTGCCGAATGATGCCGGCCCGCTGCGCAACCAATTGGTTTGTATCGATCCTGAAGATATGCGAACGTACTTGTGGACCAGCGGTCGGGACCGCCGGTTTGGGCTGGGCCCGTATTTCGTGGCGGATGGCAAACTGTATGTTCTCAGTGATGACGGATTTTTGCACATGCTGGAGATTACCGCCGATGGCTATCGCGAATTGGGTCGCAAACAGATACTGGATGGACACGATGCCTGGGGGCCTATGGCGCTGGCAGGCGGACGACTGATCCTGCGGGACGATACCCGCATGGTCTGTGTGGATCTACGATAATGCAAAAAGAAACCTACATCTTGCTGCTTGCCTGCGCACTAGGATTTGCCGGTGCGTTGGCATGGCGATTCGGTTCGCCGGCTGGGCAGCCGGCAGAGCGATCTGTCGAAACGGCTGCGGTCCAGCGGATTGCAGACTATGACGCCACGATCGCGGCCCTGTCGGAATTTGATCCTGCCCTGATCTTGTATCATGAAACCGGCAGCCTGGTGCCGGATGGGCTTGAAGCCCTGACGGCCATTGCCGTGGACGTTGAAGACCGGATTTACGCCGGGGGCGGCGACGCAGTTGTTGTCCTGGATTCACAAGGCTCCATTGTGCGTAGGATCAAGCTCGATGGCAGCGTGTCCAGCCTGGCCGTTGATCCGGGCATGCGGCTCTATGTTGGCCTTGGCGACACCGTCCAGGTATTCGATCCTGCGGGTGTGCCCGTGGCCGTGTTTCGCGATCTTCCGGCGCGCGCCATGGTTACCGCATTAGCCGCAACGGAGGATGCTGTTTTTGTGGCCGATGCCAACAGCCGCACGGTGATGCGCTTCGCGCCCGACGGCACCCTCCAGCAGGTGAACGATGGCAAGGGAGGCCAGTCCGATGCTGCGGGGTTCGTGATTCCAAGTCCATCTTTCGATATTACGCCCGGACAGGCCGGCACGCTGTGGGTCGTGAATCCGGGCCGGCAGCGACTCGAGGAATATAATCACAACGCTGAGCGGATCCGGGTTTGGGACGAGCGCCCCGGCATGGAGATCGAGGCCTTCTGCGGCTGTTGCAACCCGGCGCACATTGCCCGGCTTTCCGATGGTACGATTGTCACCAGCGAAAAGGGACTGTTGCGGATAAAACTCTACTCTCCCCGTGGTCAGTTCCTGGGGGTGGTAGCGGCCCCCTCGCAGTTTGACGATGCAGACATCACCCTGGATCTGGCCGTCGATTCGCGCGATCGCATCCTCGTAGCTGATCCAGCCCGCCAGCAAGTGCGCATATTCGAGCGTAAGGGGGGATCATGAAGAAGCTTTCAGACACCGCCGACAGGCGTGCGTTTTTGCGGGCGTGCGGTCGCATTGCCCTGCTGGGGGCGGGTGCGGCTGTGATGGCGCGATTCGTCCGCCGGGGTCAGCTCAAGCTGGCAGGCCAGACCTGTGTGAACGAGGGAATTTGTTCAGGCTGTGGAAGCTATGCGGGCTGCGGGCTGCCGCAGGCCCTGTCGCGCCGGCAAAAGTTGCAGGAGGATGCATGAGTCAGGATGCTGTAAAAACAAGCGAACCGCCGGAGGGAGCCAGTCGGCGGCAGTTCCTGGGGAGCGGGATTCGGGCGGTTGCGGCCGCTGCCGTCGGGGCTGCGGCGGGGGTTGCGGCCACGCGCGTGGTCGCTGCTGGCCAGGTCTGGCAGCTTGATCCGGACAAATGCATCCAGTGCGGGCGTTGCGAGACTGCTTGTGTACTGATGCCTTCGGCGGTCCGGGCTGTGCACGCCTACGAGATGTGTGGCTATTGTCGCCTGTGCGGCGGGTATCATCACCCGCAGGCCAAGCAGATCGATACCGCCGCCGAGAGCCAGCTATGCCCGACCGGTGCCATCAAACGCACCTTCGTCGAGGATCCCTTCTATGAATACACCATCATCGAGGAACGCTGTATTGGTTGTGCGGTCTGCGTCAAGGGTTGCGCCCAGTTCGGTAATGGATCGCTCTTCCTGCAGGT
>SLBU01000145.1 GCA_007126175.1 Kiritimatiellia bacterium | reverse complement strand
GATCCGGCGGCGTTGGATCGCGAGCTTGTCGCCGCCCTGCGCGCGGAAGATCCTTTTATCCCCGGCAGCAATATCGAGCTGAATGTGCTGCCTTCGCGCGACAACGTCCAGCTTACCATCTATAATGCGGCTGACCTGACGCTGGTGCGGGAGCGCCGTGTGCTAACCATGAAGAAAGGTTGGAACTGGCTGCAATTCATGTGGGCCAATACCTTGATCGATCCGACGTCGCTGCAACTCGAAGCGGTCGAGCCCTCGCACCGCGGCAAGGTCGAGGTCGAGGCGTTGGTGTTTCCGCCGCGTCTCACGGAACTGGGCCGCTGGCTGCTGTTTTCGGAGATCAGTGGTGCGGTGCCGGTCGAGATTACCTATTTTACCAGTGGGATCTCGTGGCGGGCATTTTATGTGGGAACCCTGGCCCCCGACGAACAGACCATGCGGTTGGAGGCCTACGTCCGGGCGGACAACCACAGCGGCGAGGACTATGAGAATGCCCAGACCCGCTTGCTGGTGGGCAAGGTCAACCAGCTCGACCGGATTGCCGACCTGGCGCGACGTCAGCATGCCTATGGTCGACCCGATGCACCGGATGATGGGGTTAGGTTTCGTGGACTCTACGGCTCACGGGAGCCTGATGAACCAGTGGCAATGTACATGGTGATGGAAGATTCCAGCGCGCTCGGTGCAGACATGGAGCTGCGCCAAAAGGAAATCACGAAAGAGGGTCTGAGCGAGTACTTTCTCTACACCATTGAGGGGCGGGAGACGATCAAGCATGGTTGGGGCAAGCGGCTGCCGTCCTTTGCCGTGGAAGACGTCCCCGTGGAAAGTCTCTACAAGTACAATGAGGACCTATGGGGTGACCAGACCATACGGTTTGTGTCCTTTGCCAACGACGAAGACCACGAGCTGGGGGATACACCACTGCCCGATGGGGATGTCCGGATCTTTCGCCGGCTGGATGCCGATGCGCATTTGAATTATGTGGGCGAGGCCGCGATCAGCTACATCCCCGTAGATGAACAGATCGAACTGCAGCTTGGAGCCGCCCGCGAGGTGCAGGTGCTGCCGCGTCGCATGGAGGTGCGCACGGAGAACCATCTGTTTGACAGTGACGGGAATCTGGACGGGTATGATGAGGTACAGGTCTGGTGCCTAAAGGTATCCAACACGCGGGAGATCCCGGTCAACGTGGAAATCACCCGGAACTTCAATGCAACACATTGGGACCTGACCACGCCGGAAAGCGGCTATGAAAAACACGACCTGATGCATGGCCGCTTCAGGCTGGACCTGGAACCGCGAACGACAAGAGAGCTATGGTACACCTTACGGATGTATCATGGTCGCAGAGCAGAGTAAGAGAACAACAAAGGAGGAGGCAGCATGAAAGAGAAAGCAGTTGTATGGATGATGCTGGTCATGGCGGTTGTCGCCATGCCCGTGCAGGCAAGAATCAAGCTGGTGGCAATCCCCGAGCGGGCTGACACCGTGATTCGCCTGGATAATCCCCAGTTCACGCTGGTGGAAGAGGAACGGGTGCTTACGCTTCAAAAGGGGCTGAACCAGGTGGATTTTTCCTGGAAGGGCGTGCACATTGATGCGGATTCGATCCGGCTGACGGTATTGTCGCATCCCGACCAGATCAACCTTCTGAATGTCAGCTATCCGCCCAATGAGGCGGCACTGGTCTGGGAGATCAGCGCGGCGCAGGCCTACGAGGCACGTGTACGTATCAGCTATCTGCTCAGTAATATCGACCGCCTCGTGACCTACAAGGGCGTTGCCGACAAGGAAGAAACAACGGTCGACCTCAAGAGCTACGTCATCCTGCGAAACTTTTCAGGGGAGGATTTTACCAAAGCGAAGATCTTGCTTGATTACGGGGAAGCCTTTGAACAGGGCATCAGCCACGAGGAAACCAAGCAGCTCCTGTTTCTCAAGAAGGACGCTACGCCGATCACGAAAGTATGGACGTTTGATGCGGCCCGCATTCCCTGGGATCCCGAGAAACTTGGTCCGGGCCAGAATCAGGAGATCCCGGTGACCTACCGGTTTACCAATACGAAAGAGGGCAAGCTCGGTGAGCACGCCCTCTGGGGGGGAAAGATGCGCCTGTTCCAGGAGGATGGACATGGCAGCACGATTTTTCTGGGCGAGGATTTTCCCAAGATTGACGGGAAAACCGTGCCGGTCGTACCGGTCGGCGAGGACATGGAGGTCTATATCGGCAACAGCCGGGATATCGTCGTCACCCAACGCAAGATGCATGACAAGAGAATCAACATCCGCCGGAATAATAAGGGTGGCATTGTGCTCTACGACACCGACGAGCTGATCACGGCCAAGATTGAGAACTTCAAGGACTCGCCGGCCGTTCTGACCATGCTGCAGCACATTCCCGGCCAGTGGGATATGGCCCAATGCACGCTCGATGAGGCAGAAGCCACTTACACCCGGAAGAATGCCGGCACCATCGCCTTCGAGATTACCCTGCCGCCGCGTGATCCCAAGACCGGCAAGGCCAGTGTCCGCAACTTGTCGATGCAGTATCACCGCCGCAACGTACGCTAAGGAGAAACACCATGAAAAAAACGCTATATACCGTAAGCATTGTCCTGTTGCTGGCCTCGCAAGGGATTGCCAAAATTGACTTGGTGACCCTGCCGCATCGCGACACGGTTCAATTGACGATCTACAACTCGGCGGATTTGACGTTGGTACGCGAGAGTCGCGCCCTGACGATGAAACAGGGGCTGAACCAGTTGCAGTTCTCGTGGGCCAATACCCTGATTGATCCGACGAGCCTGGATATGCTGCCGCTGGAGCATGCCGACAAGATCGATGTGTTTGACCTGACGTATCCGCCGCGTGTCCAGAACCTGGGGCTCTGGAACATCAGAAGTGGTGTCAGTGGCAGGGTGCCCGTAAAGATCTCGTATCTGACCAGCGGGATCTCCTGGCGCGCGTTCTACATGGGGACGTTGGCACCCGACGAAAAAACCATGCACCTGCAGG
>SLBU01000193.1 GCA_007126175.1 Kiritimatiellia bacterium | reverse complement strand
AGGTGCGGCCCTCCAGACTCTCCACGACTTCCGCCGCCACCACACGGGCCGCCCGTGTGCCCTGTGGCTGCACCTCATCAACAAACCACCAAGGCACCACCACCGTCGATACCACCAGCACTAGCGCCAACACGTTTCCGGCCACAAACCGAAAGACCGTCTGCCACCCCCCTTCGCGCACCACCGACCACTGTCCCGCCAGCAAAATCCAGAAGGCTGCCAGATACCCACTCACCATTGCAACCAGGATGTAGGGGGTAATCAGCAACCGTTGCCAGCCCAGTAAACGCCAAGGCGTTAGCGGCACATGCAGCCATACCGCCACCGCAAACACCGTCATCATCAGATGCAGAAACACCAAGGCCTTGTCGCGGTCGTCATTCAGACCACGACGGGCCACCGCAAACATCGCCAACCAAGGCACGATTGTGGTGAACAGGATGATCAGCCACCCCTCACGCGGCAGACTACGCGAAATCTGCAGTGCCTGATCGCGCCAGATCAACCACAGCACATTCCAAAATCCCTGATAATCCCGTAGCCCATATCCCGGACTGCGGAAAAACACGAGGGCCGCAAACAAATACCCCAACACAATACCAACCAATACCAGCGCACTGAGAATCCCCAGCCGACGGGGCAACAGCATTTCATGGCGCCATAGCCCATAAAGTACCCCCAGCGCAAACATCGGGCCCACCACAATAAACGTGGCAAACTCCGCAGCAAACAAGCCATAGCTCAGCGTCAAAAGCACCACATACGAAAATGCCCCCGTCCGAATGAACGATACCAAAAGCCACCCCGCAAACAGCAGCAGCATGATATCGAATGTCATCATATGTGCGCGATTGGCCACGCTCCAGAATGGGGCACTCAGCCCCAAACCCGTGGCCGCCACAAATCCCGCCACACAACCCACAAACCGCGCACGCCCCTCACGCACAAGATAGGGATCCAGATACACCTGGATCCCATTGCGCACCAACGCATACAACAATCCCACCGAAACCGCCCCGCACAACGCGCTGAACCCATTCAAAACCTGCACGGCGCGCAGGCCACTTACCCCCGCCAGACCGCGCGCCACCACATACCAGAGCGGCGCTTCCGGCGTTACCCGCGGAAACAAATCGAACACAGGAAGCAAAAACCTGGCGGAAGGCCCCGGTGCCGCCCCACGACTCAAGGTGACCATATAAAATATCCATAAGGTGACGGCAAGCAGCACCCCGACAACAATATCCGGTAATGATTTTTTCATGACGGCACTCTACCTTGATTGCATACAACACGCAATCTTGAACTGATGACCACACATATCCATTGTGGCAATATTGCCGTAACTTTTTTGCGAATCAACCCATCATAGAAGCATTTTTGTTTTGCCATCCGGAAAGAGATTGCCGATGATCCTAACACTTTTTTCCTTGCAGCAGGAATTTGCGAGGATGTCGCGTCAACCAAAAAGGAGCATGCATGTCTGTCATACAATCTGTTTTTGAAAGCGTTAGCCGTCGTAATGCCGGTGAACCCGAATTTCTGCAAGCCGTACAGGAAGTGCTGGCGTCACTCGAACCGGTCATCGCGCAAAACCCTGAATACCTCGAGGCAAACATCCTCGGACGTATCTGCGAACCCGAACGCCAGATCATGTTCCGGGTGCCTTGGTCCGACGACAAGGGACGCATTCATGTCAACCGCGGCTTCCGGATCGAATTCAATAGCGCCATCGGCCCCTACAAGGGCGGGCTGCGCTTCCATCCAAGCGTTAACCAGAGCATCTTGAAATTCCTGGGGTTCGAGCAGATCTTCAAAAACGCCCTGACAACCCTGCCCATGGGCGGCGGCAAGGGCGGCGCAGACTTTGACCCCAAAGGCAAAAGCGATGCCGAAGTCATGCGCTTCTGCCAGTCCTTCATGACCGAATTGCAGCGCCACATTGGCGACCAAACCGATGTGCCCGCCGGTGATATTGGCGTCGGCGGCCGCGAAATCGGCTATATGTTCGGGCAGTACAAACGCATCCGCAACGAATTCACCGGGGTACTCACGGGCAAAGGCCTCGGCTGGGGGGGCTCGCTCATTCGCCCCGAAGCCACCGGCTATGGTGCCGTCTACTTTGCCCAGGAAATGCTCAAGACCCGTAACGACAGCCTCGACGGCAAAATCTGCGTGGTGTCCGGCTCCGGGAATGTGGCCCAGTATACCGTTGAAAAAGTCAACCAACTCGGCGGCAAGTGCGTCACTCTCTCGGATTCCTCCGGTAGCATCCATGACCCCGATGGCATTGATCCCGAAAAACTGGCCTGGGTCATGGAACTCAAAAATGTCCGTCGCGGTCGAATCCAGGAATATGCCGACAACTTCCGCGCAAAGTTCTTGCCCGGCAAAAAGCCCTGGGACATCCCCTGTGACTGTGCATTCCCCAGTGCCACCCAAAACGAAATCGAGGGCGCAGACGCTAAGTCCCTCCTGAAAAATGGCTGCATGCTCGTATCCGAGGGGGCCAATATGCCCAGCTCGCCTGAAGCCGTCGACCTCTTCCAGGAAAAGCGCATCCTCTATGGACCGGGCAAAGCCGCCAATGCTGGTGGGGTGGCCACATCAGGACTGGAAATGTCACAAAACGCAACCATGATGCAATGGACACGCGACAAGGTCGACCGCAAGTTAAACGAAATCATGGTAGCCATCCACGAACAATGTGTCCAAGCCGCCGAAACCTACGGGCAGCCAGGAAACTACGTCGCCGGAGCAAACATCGCCGGCTTCATCAAGGTCGCCGATGCCATGCTCGACCAAGGCCTCGTCTAACAGCACCGCCCACCGACCCCGACCGAGCGGAGGGGTCTCCTCATTCTTCAATGGCCTCTGGCAAGGCTACTAGAGGTGTCGGGGTCACGTCTTCACATTTCACAAACCGGACGATGACCGTTCCGAGTGACGGACATTATTCTACTTCTTTAGCTGCCTTCCCTCGCGGCTATCGCGGCTTCCATGCTTCGCCAAGGCTACGCAGGACAAGCTGGTATCT
>SLBU01000150.1 GCA_007126175.1 Kiritimatiellia bacterium | reverse complement strand
TGCGGTGGTACAATCCGATACGGATGCCACCCTGGTGTTCAGTACGCTGCGTAACGGATCTCCGCTCGTACTGGAGCACCCGGGGCGTGCGGTGGATCGAGCATCCGATCGCAGTGCGGATCGACTGCTGACGGGGCTCTCGGGCCCCGTCGGGCTCTTTCCGGGAAATTGGCAGGTTCTGGCTGCAACTGCCACGCACCATAAGATACAACGGGATGTACACCTCGAGGGCGTGGGGCCCGGCACCGATTTTGCGTTAACGATCCAGCGCGAGATTCGGTTGTTGGGGCACCATGCGCTTTCCGGATTTCTGCCGGGTACGTTGGCTGCGGATCTGGAGGTGGGGGGGTACGAGAGCAGGACGCATTTCACGAATCCGGGGCCTTTGCCATGGCCAGCGGGTAGCGGTTTGCCGTATATCCGGATTGAAAGTGATCTTTGGCGGAATGCGGATGTGGTTTGGTTTCTCAACGTCCAGCCGGGGTTACAAGCGCTTTGGGAAGGGCAGGCCG
This sequence comes from Kiritimatiellia bacterium, assembly GCA_007126175.1. GTDB lineage: Bacteria > Verrucomicrobiota > Kiritimatiellia > UBA8416 > UBA8416 > T3Sed10-140. The sequence goes on along the minus strand of SLBU01000150.1, from coordinate 11,144 downwards.
GTCTGCGCTATGTCGTGCATGAATCGGCATTGGTGGGGGTCCATGCGGAACCTTCCGCGGCCCGTATCGTGTTGCCGGTGGATTTGGTGTTGCCGCGCATGGCGCTGTTGGATCGTGAACTGGGGGTGCTCACGTTGATTGCGTACACGCCGCCGCTGGGGCTAGCGGTAACGCGTGATGCGGGGGTGATGCGCCCGGACCCGGAAATTGTACTTTCAGCGGTAGAAGGCGGGCAGCGCTGGTTTCGGGTTGCGACGTCCGGTGCGGCGTTTCCCTTGGCAACAGGGGGGAGCAATCGCCACCATCGGCAGACATTCCATGTGCGCGGGACGCCGGATGCATTGGTGCAGATCGGGGCGGCTTTTTGCCGTTTGCCGCTTGAGGATGTACATGACCTGCTCGCTGTACTGGATGAGGTGGCTGAATGATGCAGGTGCCCGAACATGACCCCAGTGGAGCCGAAACGGATCAGCCGCACGAGCGTAAGAGCGGTATGTATGCGATTGTCGGGCGTGCGAATGTAGGGAAGTCATCGCTCATGAATGCGATGTTGTCTGACAAGGTCAGTATCGTGAGCCCGATTGCGCAAACGACGCGTAATCGTATTCGCGGGGTCTTGAGCGATGCGCGCGGCCAGCTTGTGTTTCTCGACACGCCCGGGGTTTTCAAGGCGCAACACGATCTTGGGCGCATCATGAACAAGGCGGCGCGTGCAGCGGTGGAGGGGGTCGATGGTGTCGTGCTCGTGCTGGACCCTTCTTGCGCGCTGCGCGATGAGGATGTCGGTTGGATGCGGAAGCTTTCTCGTGGGGGCACGCCTCTGCATATTGTATTGAACAAGCAGGATCTCGGTTGGACGCAGGAGGGACCGTGCCGGCAAGCGTGGGAGGAGGCTTGCGAGAGTGCCGACGCGCCTGCCGTTGCAACCTGGCACCGGGTGTCGGCGCTACGGAATGAGGGGGTTCGTGAATTGGTCGAGACGCTTTTTGCTGCGGCGCCCGAAGGCCCGCCCCTGTTCCCTGAGGATTTGTTGACGGATTTCCCACGGCAACTGGCGGTTGCCGATGTGATTCGTGAGAAATATTTTGAGGTATTGCGCGATGAAGTGCCCCACGATCTGGCGGTTCGCGTGACAGCCTTGGAGGAGGGAGAGTCGGGCTGGACAGTGCATGCGGATATTCTTGTGAACCGCTCTTCCCAGAAGGGGATTGTGATCGGAGAGAAAGGACGGCTGATCCGCCGAGTGAAACGGTCCGCGAGCCGGGACATTGCCGAGATGTATGATGTTGAGGTTACGCTGCATCTATGGGTGAAGGTGGAAAAGAATTGGTCGCGTAACTTCTGGATATTGCGTCAACTGGGGTACGATTAAGATGAAGTGCTGGCAGTATTTTCAAGCCATGGTGGCTGGTACACTGCTGGGTGTGCTGCTGGCGGTTGGCGGCGTGGCCCCCTGGTTTTTTGGTGCCTGGGAAATGTGGTGGTTCTGGCCATTTGTTGCCCTATTGAGCGTGGGTGCCCTATGCGGGGGGGGGCTTATCGTGTGGCTTCAGCAGGGGAGCGCATCGCATCGTGCAACGCTGGTCTTGTGGGCATGTGTACCGTTTTTGTGCTATACCCTGTTGCGGTGGTGGGCCGGGCCCGCGGTTTTTGTGGATGCCGAGAGGGCGGTATTATTGCATGTTTCGGGGGTGCTTGTTGCTGCATTGGTTGTTTTTGCCTTACGGGATCGGCACGTGCCATACCTTTTCTGGGGGCTGTATAGCAGTCTTGCGGTGATGTCGCTGTACGGGATTTTGAATCACCTATTGACGGGAAGCCAGCGTGTGCTTTGGGCGCCGGGTTATGCGCAATATGCGGGGCGGGCAACAGGGCCGTATTTCTGCCCGGACCATTTTGCTGGTGCCATGGAACTTCTTGTGTGTATGGGGTTAGGGATACTTCTGGACCGTTCGGTTGGTGCTGGCCGGCGTCTGCTGGGTGGGTTGGCTGTCGGATTCGGCGGGGCGGCCGCCTTGATGAGCCTGTCGCGGGGTGCGGGTATGACGCTGGTTGTGATCGGCGGGCTGGTTGTGATATGGGGGTTTCAGCAGTGGCCGATTCGCGTGCGCTGGGCCTGGCGGGTAGTGTGTGCGATGGCGGGGCTGCTTGTGTTGGCAGGGGCCTTCGCGGGGGCGCAGGGCTATCGCGAACGATTTGTGTCGTATGGCGGGTTGAACCGCGTAGTGGCGACGTCGGAGGAGCCTTTGCATACGCAAGTTGTGGATCGGTTGCTGCGTACTTCGCGTGGGCGTATGTTTGCGGGGTCCTGGCGTTCGTGGCAAACGGCGCCATGGTTCGGGATTGGTACCGGGATGCATCGGCATGTTTGGCCTGCCGTTGCGGCCTCGGGCGATGGGGATCGCGATGCCGGGGTTTGGCCCACTTTGCTGAATGATGATTTTCACTCGTATGAGGTGCACAGCGACTGGCTGCAGCTTCTGCAAGAGTATGGGGTGGTGGGTATGGGCCTGTTTCTGTTGGGGTTTGGTGGCATCGTGGCCTTTTTCTGGCAGTGTTTCCGCGAGGTGGCGCAGGACTGGACGCATCACGAACTCGAATATCTGGACGCCTGCCCACGGGACTATCATCTGGTGCTGGCAGGTTTTTTGTCGCTCGGTGCCATGGCATTTCACTCCCTGGGCGATTTCAACTTACAGATGCCGGGCACGGTCTGGATGCTTGCCATTCTGGTGGGGCTGGGGATCCGGGCGCGTTGTCGGCTACTGGAAGATCCAGCTAGCGAATGGCCGCGAGAGCTTTGCGTAACTGGCTGTAATGCTGGAGCCGGTTATAAGGCATGATCCCGGAGAGTGCCGAGGCACGCACCCGGATGCCGCTTTCCTCGAAAATGGATGCGGGGTTGAGCCCACCGATCACAATCATACCGGCACGTCCTGTCGATACGGGGATACCATGCAACGGCCGGCTGCGCCGGGCAATTTCAAAAATGCCGCCGAGTCCGACTTGTTCGAGTTTGCGTCCGAGCGCCAGTGCTTTGGGTCGGCTATCGGCGGGGATTTCGCGGAAGCTGGCTCCGATGGCGCCTGTGCCTGTGGTGATTGCGCCGATATAGTTGGTCATGCCGCTGCGGATAAACACCTCGAGGGGATCGACGGTGGTGCCATCGTACTGGATGATGTGGGAGAAGCCGCGTGGCTTGCCGTCGATCAGTTCGAGAATGCCGCCAAAGCGGGCATGGGTGGGGATGCCATGTTTGAGGAGGACGCCGTTAAGCGTAACGCTGCACACGGTGACAAGGCCGACATGATCGGGAGGGACTGTACTTTGCCCGCAGGTTTCCCCGGGGGCCATAAGCGCGGCGAGCGTACCCATGGCGTAGCCATATTTGAAGACACGCTCGATATTATCGAGGCATTGTGCAAATTCTGTACGTGTCACCAAGGTCGTATTTACGACAACGGTTCCTGCACAGGTGTCGAGATCGAATGTCATGGCATAGGTCATCTGATCGATCCTGGCCGAAAGAAATCCGGTTTTATCGAGAACGACGTGGTTTTCCACGCGTGCGCGGCCTGCCGGGGTAATGAGTCTTCCTCGCCTGCCGCTGTTGCTGGTTAAGCCTTCGCGATCCATGCGCTTGAGGTAATGCCGGACGGTCCGGTCGCTGATTTCATCGCCCTCATCCTTGAGCATGTCGGCAATGTCGGCACTATTAATGGGGTCTGGTTGTCCCTGCAGGATTTCCAGGATATCGTTGATGTGCTGCTCGGTCTTGTCCATAAAGAGTGGGGGCCTTGCGTGTGTAAAAATGTGGGATAACCATCACAAACTTTTTGCTGTATGCAATCTACAGATCTGCGGCTTGTCTGTCAGCTTTTAAATTGGCGTGTTCCGGCTGGGGGATTGCGGAAAAGATCGCAATTTGCAATTGCACTCAGGGTGAATCGTGGTAGCATGCGGTTGTTGTTTGGGCGCGAATGGTGCTTTTGGCGCATGTTGCCAGATGCATGCAGGCGCGGATGGATATGCATTTTTTAAGGGGACGGGAATGGCCTGGGAATATTCGGAGAAGACGAAACAGCTTTTCATGGATGCCGTGCAAGGGAAACCGGGGACGCATCTTGGGGAGATCGAGAATGCGGACGGTATGGGCGAGCATGGTTCGATTGCTTGTGGGGATGCGATGCGCTTTACCTTTCGGGTGGAGCGCGATGCGTCTGACCCGTGCAAGGACCGCATTGTGCAGGCGCGCTATTTGACATTTGGTTGCACCTCGGCCATTGCCGCCTCCGAGGCGTTATGCACGATCATTGAGCAGGAGTCGCGCACGCCGATCGAGGCACTGCAGATTTCGAATGCAGCTATTGTGGACTTTTTGGATGGGTTGCCAGAGCAGAAGGTGCATTGTTCGGTGATGGGGGCCGAAGCCTTGGAAGCGGCGGTTTTTAATTGGGCCCAGAAGCGTGGTGTGAACCTCAAGGCGCTTGGGGTGGATTTGCACGATGGGGAAGAGGAAGACGGGCGTATTGTGTGCAAATGTTTTTCGCTGACCGAGCCCTACATTCGCCGTAAGATCAAGGAGCTGGAACTACGAACGATTGCGGACATCACCAATGCGATCAAGGCGGGCGGGGCCTGTATGGCCTGTCATCATCAGCCGGGAGGCTTGCAGGATCTGCTGGATGATATCTGGGGTCGACCAGACGCCAAGGTAGTTAGCGCGGCGGATGCTTCACCCGCGGGGGTTGATCCGGCGGATGTGGGCGCTGTGCTTACCCCTTATCAGTTGGGGCACCGCATCGATGCGATTATGGAACGCCATGTCTTGCCGATGTTGCGGGCAGATGGTGGTGATGCCGAGATCGTTGACATCAAGGATACGACGGTGTATCTGCGCTTGCAGGGGGCTTGCGCAGGTTGTGCAGGTGCGGCCACAACGCTAAAACTGCTGGTGGAGCGGACGCTCAAGGAAAAGGTCGATGAGCGGCTGCGGGTGATTGCCGTAGGCGGTTGATGATTTGGGCCGCACGCGCGAACAGCATGAAGAGGATCTACCATGATGTATCTGGATAACAATGCAACAACGGCCATAGCCCCGGAAGTGGTGGCGAGCATGCAACCGTATTTGACGACGGAGTACTTCAATCCGAGTTCCGCCTATGAAGCGTCGCGCGGTCCGGCGTTTGCGATCAAGGCCGCACGTGCGCAGGTGGCGAAGTTTTTGGGAGGAGTTCACCCCGACGAAGTGCTTTTCACGGGGTGCGCAACCGAAAGTAACAATGCTGCAATATTTGGTGTGATGCGGGCGAACCCCGGACGTCGGCACATCATAACGACGGCGGTGGAACATCCATCGGTGTTGGAAGTCAGCAAGGAGGCGGCGCGCGAGGGGGCCGAAGTCTCGTTTATTGGGGTAAATCAGCGTGGGGAACTCGATCTGGATGCGTTTGTAAAGGCGTTGCGCCCGGATACGCTGTTGGTTTCGATCATGCATGCCAATAATGAGACAGGCGTGATTTTCCCGATAGATGAGATTGCCCGGATCGTCAAGGAAACGGATCCTGGCATTATTTTTCATAGCGATGCAACGCAGTCCGTCGGCAAGCTCGGACTCGATCTAACCGATCGGTTTGCGTGCGTGGATTTGCTTTCCTTTTCGGGACACAAGTTGCATGGGCCCAAGGGGGTAGGCGCATTATTTGTACGGCGCGGTACCCGTATTCGCCCGTTTCTTTGTGGTGGACACCAGGAGGGAGGGCGTCGCGCCGGGACCGAGAATGTGGGGCATATCGTGGCCTTGGCGAAAGCGTGTGAGTTGGCTGAAGAGGCAATGACCGACGTAACGGCAATGCAAGCATTACGCGACCATCTCGAGGCATCACTTTGCGAGAAAATACCGTGGCTGGAAGTAAATGGTGCAGGCGCATTGCGGTTGCCGAACACGCTGAATCTGGCGTGCCACTGCATCGAGGGAGAATCGATTCTGTACCAGCTGGATGCGGCCGGAATCTGTGCATCGAGCGGATCTGCCTGCACCTCGGGATCGCTGGAGCCTTCGCATGTGTTGCAGGCGATGCAGATTCCTTTCATGGCGATGCATGGGTCGGTCCGTTTCAGTTTGAGCCGCTATACGACTGCGGCAGAGGTTGATACCGTGATTGAAACGTTTCCTGGGATTGTCGAACGGCTGCGCCGGATATCCCCCTATTGGGATGTTGCGCGGCGCGCGCCACGGGAGGGATGATGCGGGGGGCTCGTGTGGCAGGAACAGCGCGTGATGATTGGATGGGGTGGGAGGTTTCCGATGCCCGTGTATGAGAATACCACGAAGGGCAATGCGGGAGTTGGACTTGTCCAGACGCAGGTTGCGCATATTACACTGCCTGCCGAGGGGCTGCGGCTCTCTGGGGGGGGCGTACTGCCCGCGCTTGATGTTGCCTATGAAACCTATGGCACGCTTTCAGCACACAAGGATAATGTTGTTTTTATCTGCACGGCCCTGACCGGGGATGCACACGCTGCCGGATATCACACAGATCCCGAGAAAGATCGGGGCTGGTGGGACGCCATGATCGGCCCCGGTAGGGGGATCGATACTCGCTATTATTATGTGATTTGTGCCAATATTCTCGGCGGTTGCAAGGGAACGACAGGGCCGGCTTCGATCAATCCAACGACAGGGAAACCGTATGGTTCGCATTTTCCGGCGATATCGGTTGCTGATATTGTGGATGCGCATTGCCGGTTACTTGCGCATTTGGGGATTGAAAAGCTGGCGGCATTGATTGGTGGTTCCTTTGGTGGTATGCAGGTGCTGGAGTGGCTGGTGCGGTATCCCGACATGGCTGCGCATGCGGTCTGTATTGCATCGGCCGCTTGCCTTTCGGCGCAAGCATTGGCCTTTGATAGCCTTGCCCGCACCATGATTACCCAGGACCCGGGCTGGCAGGATGGCGACTATTATGAGAAGGGTGAAGGCCCGCGGATGGGCTTGGCGCATGCGCGCCAATTGGGCCACATCACCTATCTTTCGCAGGAAATCATGATGGCAAAGTTCGGGCGTGAGCGCCGAGATGCGATACCGGAGGATTTGTCGACAGCGCGGATACCTGAGTTTCAGGTGGCCAGTTATCTGGCCTATCAGGGAGAGAAGTTCGTGCATCGCTTTGATGCAAATTCGTATTTACGTGTGATGATGGCGATGGATGAGTTCGATCTGAAAGCGCGCGTTGCGGGCGGTTTGGAGAGTGCACTTGCGCCGGTCGAGGCGAAAGTGCTGGTTGTTGCGGTAACGAGTGACTGGTTGTTTCCGCCGGCGCAGTCGAAAGAGATTGCCCATGCGTTACTGCGTGCCGGCAAAACGGTATCGTATTGTCAGTTGGATGCCCCGTATGGGCATGATGCCTTTCTCGTGGATATTGATAATCTTGTGGCGGCGGTGAAAGCCTTTCTGCCCTGGGTTGCGGTCGGGGATGCGGATCCTGCGGACGTGCGTGCCAATACCGCGGCGGGCGATCCCGTTTTTACGCAAGATGCGATTTCGGCGATGATCCGCCCCAGCGCGCGGGTATTGGATGTGGGCTGTGGGGATGGCAGCCTGTTGGCCACTCTTGGACAGCGCAGCCGGATTGATGGTTGCGGGGTCGATATTGATTTTGCTCAGGTTGTGAATGTGATGAATCGCGGCTATGCGGTGTTTCAGGCGGATATTGACAGTGGCTTGGCGATGATACCGGATGATGCCTACGATTATGCCATTTTGAGTGAAACGCTGCAGGTCGTGCGGCATCCCCGCACTGTTTTGCGGGAATTGCTGCGTGTGGCGCATGCCTGTATTGTGACGTTCCCGAACTTTGCCAACTACCGGGTGGTCGGGCAGCTTTGGCGGCAGGGCCGCATGCCGGTGGGGGATGCTTTGCCTTTTGCGTGGTATGACACGCCCAATATTCACTTGTTTACCCTGCTGGATTTCGAGGCGTTATGCGAGCAGGAGGGCTGGAAAATCGAGGAACGAACCTGTGTGTATACGGATGGGCTAGGTCGGTTGCTGGGGCGTATGGGCCTTGCAAACCGGGGAGCCGCACGCATTCTGATACGCGTGACGCGCGCGTGAGGAATGCATTGAGGAAAGGGGGCGCATGATGGAAAGTACCAAGCTGGATGCGATTGCCAGGGAATTGTTTGCACGGGAGGGGTGCCCTTCCATAAGTGGGGCGCATCATCGGGATGGCCTGATGGTTGCAGGGCAACGCGCGGTGATTGCTGTGTTGGAAGACTTGATCAGTGTTCTGTTTCCAGGCTGCTACCTCACGCATGAGGTTGGCGGAGCAGACTTGGCAGCCTGTGCCCGTGCGGTATTGGGTAAGGCGGCGAATTCCTTGCAGGAACAAGTGCGTATGGCCTTTGAATTTGCCTGTGCCGTGGAAAATTGTACGCCCCAGTGTCAGACCTGCCAAGAACGTGCCACGGCGGTGGTAGAGGGCATGCTGGGAGCCTTGCCGGAGATATTGTGTGTATTGCAGGAGGATGTCGAGGCCGCCTATGAGGGGGATCCTGCCGCCAAATCCACCATGGAAGTGGTGATGAGCTATCCGGGGGTGTATGCCGTGATTGTGCATCGCATCGCACATGAATTATATCGGGCGGAGGTACCGCTGATTCCCCGTATGATGTCGGAGCATGCCCATTCGCGGACGGGCATCGACATTCATCCGGGGGCGCAAATCGGGCCGGGCTTTTTCATTGATCATGGTACCGGGGTTGTGATCGGCGAAACGTGTGTCATCGGCAAGCGCGTGAAATTGTATCAGGGTGTGACACTGGGGGCCTTGAGCTTCGAGAAGGACGCCCAAGGCCGCCTGGTCAAGGGGGTTAAGCGACATCCGGATGTTGAAGATCATGTGGTGGTGTATGCCGGCGCGACAATTCTTGGGGGGCGCACCCGCATCGGGACCGGTGCTGTGATCGGGGGTAACGTTTGGCTCACGCACTCGGTGCCGCCAGGGGCAAAGGTCTACAATCAGCAACCGAGCCCGTTGATTCGGGAGGTGGATGGTTCGTGGAAGACTTCGCAGGGTCCCTGGCAGAGTGCCGGGGATGGAATCTGAGTGCTGGTTCGCACCATGGCGCGGAAAGCGATGCGGGAGGGAAGCCACGGATGGCAAAGCCGTCCCACGGATGGCCACAAACATCATGAAATATACGGAGGGTACATGAGAAAAATCACCGTGATGGTGTTTGCGATAGGGTTGGCAAGTGTGGTGGTAATGGGAAAGACACTGGAGCGCGAGCCATTGGTTGTGGAAGCACAACCGTTGTCGCCTTCCGTCTATGGGAGCGGTTCGGGTAGTGTGGCGGATTTGCTGGGGCAAATACCCGAGGTTGACCTACAGACTCAGGGCGTTCCAGGGGGACAGAGCGATATGTCCATCCGCGGCAGCAGTTTCAGTGGGGCTGGGGTGGCCTTGCATGGCTTATCGCTGCCGCATGCGCAGACCGAGCATTTTCATGCCGAACTGCCTTTCGCCTTGGAATGGTTCGGCTCCCCGCGCGTGCTTACGGGGTTTGAACAGTCGGCGGCGAGTAGTGGCTTTCTGGTGGGAACCGTGGATATGGGTGTCCTGCCGATCACAACGCGTCGTTTGCTCAGTGGCGGTATCTCTGAATACGACAGTTACTGGGGACAAGTGCTCGTGCAGCAGCAATGGGCCGCCACCGAGCGGACTTTGGGGGTTGGCGCCTTTGCAGGGGGGGGCGACATCAAGCAGGTGGATGTTTCGGATAACGACGTTCGCATACGCCGTGCCGGTGCCCAGTTGCAGCTGCGCAACCGCCATGGCGACCAGACCGATCTTCTGGTCGGGCGTCAGGAAAAGACGCTTGGCGTGCGGGGATATTATGGTGTGAATCCGGCATGGGCCGGCGAGGAGGATATCGAGGATACCCTGATATACCTGGGAACGAGCCGCAGCCGTCCAGGCGGAGATGTGCGTGCCAGTGCCTATTATCGAGAATTTTCGGACGATTACCTATTATTCTGGAGTTTGCCCGGCATTTTTGAAAACAACCACCGTCTGGATGTGTTGGGCGGTATGTTGGATGGCCGCTGGCGCTTCGCCGACGGGCGTTGGTTGGATTGGCGCGCCACCGCGAGTGAGGAACGAATCCGTAGTTCTGCACTGGGCTACCACAGCCGGCAGCAAATGGCATTCAGTGGCATTCCCGGGATACGTGTGGGGGCGTGGCAGTATCAATTGGGTGCGCGGGTCGATATTTTTGAAGAGGAACAGAACGAGTTCCTGCCACAAGCGGCCATCACCTATTTTACGGCATCTGGCATTTCCGTGCAGTTGGCCTATAGCGAAAGTGTGCGTCAGCCATCCTACACGGAGCTGAACTACGAATCGCCGGCCAGTCTGGGGAATGCGGGCTTAGACACCCAGAAGGCATCGACAACGGAGTTGCTGGTGCGCGGGGGGGGGCCAGCAGGGATCGACTGGAAGGCAGGCGTATTCTATCGGACGACGGATGACACGGTGGATTGGATTCGACGTACGTCCGATGCCGCGCGTTGGGAGGCCGAGAACATCGGCACGGTCAAGACACTAGGGGTCGAGGCGGGGGCCCGCTGGCTGCATTCCCGTGGCAGTTCGGTGGCCATCCAATATCTTGGGCTGGACCAATCAGACGACAGTGACCTCCACGCCAGCCGTTATGCACTCGACTATGCGAAGCATGTGTTGCGTGCCTCGGCGCAGGCGGCACTGGGGCCCCGCATCACGCTCGGATATCGCCAGACGGTCCGTCGCCAGCAGGCCAATCCGCTGCGCGAAAGTGGCAGGAGCCAATACGATGGGAGCATCCAGGCAACCTACCTTCTGCGGCGCTACCCGGAGGTTTTGCTGCTTGCCGCGGTTGACAATGTGTGGGACGACGACTATCAGGTGTTTCCGGGGCAGGAAACATATGCTGGCCGCCGCGCCTCTGCCGGCATGCGCATCGAGTGGTAAGGGAGGCAGACGTACCGGTTAGCTCCTTAATCGGAGATTGTTTGAGTAAATGAGTCGAACATTTGTTTTTGAGGTTTGTAATATGTTGGTGCGTATGGTGTTCAGTGTTCAGCGTTCAGGAAAGGCAAAAGG
>SLBU01000167.1 GCA_007126175.1 Kiritimatiellia bacterium | reverse complement strand
GCGAAGCGCAGATGATCGTCAACCACAAAGCCGCCATTGAATTATTAGTGGATGCCAGCACGGATATTGGAATCAACCGCTTCACGGTTTGCAACCTGCATGCACTCCTGGCACAGAACCTACTCGACCCGCAGGCTGGCGGTCGCGTCCGATCAAAACCCGTGGGGATCACAGGCACCGTATTCCACCCAATGGAAGGACCACAAGTCATCGAGGAATGTTTTGACCAGGTACTGCAAACGGCATCTGCTATTAACGATATCTTTGAGCAAGCATTTTTTCTGATGGTGCATCTGCCGTATCTGCAACCCTTCGAGGATGTCAACAAACGCGTATCCCGACTCGCCGCAAACATTCCGTTGCTTTGCGCGAATGCCTGCCCGCTCTCCTTTGTGGATGTCCCGCAAGCGGACTATACGTATGGAATTCTCGGCGTGTATGAACTGCGCCGGGTTGCATTGTTGCGAGATGTCTTTGTCTGGGCCTATGCGCGCTCTTGCGCACGGTATTCGGCCGTGTGCCAATCGCTGGGAGATCCGGATCCTTTTCGCATCAACTACCGGCAACGATTGCACGATGTCATTGCGGAAGTCGTCCGTGGTGGCTTAGACCAAAGGGCAGCCATACAGCATGTCCGCCGCTACGCAGCCGAACATGTAGCCAACCGGGATCGGGTCCGTTTCACTGAAATTGTCGAAACCGAATTATTGGCCCTGCACGAGGGCAATATCGCCAGATACCATCTTCGGCCATCCGAATACCAGACATGGAGACATACATGGCAATCATGACACACACACCCTCTACCCTCGCTTTCCTCAAGGATGTACTCATCTGCTCGCTCGGTGCCTATGGCGGCCCTGAGGCCCATCTGGGCGTATTCATGGACCAGATGGTGGTCAAGCGCAAGTATCTCACCGACGAGGAGCTCATCGAACTGATGGCCCTGTGCAGCATCCTGCCCGGCCCGACAAGCTCACAGACGATCGTCTCGATCGGCTACAAGATGGGCGGCCCGCTCCTGGCATTCCTAACGATGCTCGTCTGGGCCGCCCCCGTGCTCATGGTGATGACCGCCGTCTCCTTCCTTTATGCCGCCCTCGCCTCGATGGGGGCATCAACCGATGTATTGCGCTTTGTCGGCCCTTTGGCCGTCGGCTTCATCATCCTGGCCGCCTTCCGGATCGGACGCAAGGTGCTGACCGACCCGCTCACCGTAGCCTTGATGCTGACGAGTACCCTCGCCACCTATTTCATCCGCTCCCCCTGGATCTTTCCGCTGGTCCTGCTGGCGGGCGGAGCCATCAGCATCGGGTTTTCCAAGGAAACAAACATCTGGAACCGCGTCCGCATTCAGCCCCCTTGGTGCTACCTGCTCCTCTTTGCAGGGGTTGCCATCGGTGCGTTGGCCCTGTCGCTGTATACCGACATCCGGTTCTTCGCCCTCTTTGAGCGCTTCTACCGCTATGGCTATCTCGTGTTTGGCGGCGGACAAGTCATCGTCCCGGTCATGCATAGCGAACTGGTGGTAATCAAGGAATACCTGACCAACGCCGAATTCCTGACAGGCTACGGGCTCGTCCAGGGCCTACCCGGACCCATGTTCAGCTTTGCCGCCTATGCCGGCGGTCTCGCTGCCCGCGACGGATCCGTATGGCACCAACTCGCGGGCGCCATGGCTGGCGGCATCGGCATCTTTCTTCCGGGTTTGCTCCTTATCTATTTCGTCTATCCCGTCTGGGAGCAACTTCGACAGATACGTGCCATCAAGATCGCCCTCAAAGGCATCAATGCCGTCGCCGGCGGCATGATCACCGCCGCCGCCATCATCCTCATCCAAGCCAACGGCTTTGCCCCCACCAGCCTCTTGGCAACAGGCCTCACCCTCGCCCTGCTCGCCACCCGCAAAATCCCAGCCCCCCTGCTCGTCGCCATTGCCCTGATCGCCGGAGCACTTTAGTACGCTCGCATAACATCTGCCCAACTGGCGCCAATGAAGACGGTCCCCAGACAGGGAAAATATACACAAGCAAGCGCAAAGCGCAACGATCGCAAAACGAGACCGGACACAAAAAAAGCCGAATTTCGTAAGAAATACGGCATAAATAAGGAATTTCATGGAGCCAGTTGTCGGGTTCGAACCGACGACCTGCTGATTACAAATCAGCTGCTCTACCAACTGAGCTAAACTGGCCGCAATAGAATTCGCAGTAGACGTGTACTGTAAGGATGATAGGCTTGATGTCAATGCAGATAAATGAATGTAACCAAGATGGAATAGAAGTCGGCTTGAGTATCGGCAGCAATCTGGGCAACCGCTTGGAGCACTTGCGCGCTGCTGTAAGGGCTATTATGTGGGCCGACGGACTCACGGTCACAGCCCTCTCTCCGGTCTATGAAACGGAACCGGTCGGCGTGAAACCCGAACATCGCGATATGCCTTATTTGAATGCCGTTGTCCTGCTCGAAACCCACCTCCCGCTCGATATATTGTCCGAAACCATTCATGGCATCGAAAAAGACCTTGGCAGAGTGCGAACCACTGACCGCTTTGCACCACGAACCATCGATATTGATATCTTGTATGCAGGCCGCACCATCTCGCATGCCAAGGATTTAACCCTGCCGCATCCGCGCTGGGCCCAACGACGATTCGTACTGCAACCTCTTGCAGACCTGCGCCCCAATGTACAGATTCCCGGCTCCTCGCTTACCGTAGCCGAACATCTTGCCGCCCTCCCCATTGGCAGCGAAGCCGTGCACCAAATCCCCCAAACGCTGGAGTCATGATTCGTAGACCTGGCGAGTGTTTATCGCCCACATGGAAGAATTCTGCTTCTCAAGCATGCTTCTTTGCCCCATACTAAGAAAATTATGCAGAACAATTCACAACATTCGTTTAACTTCTGGTACGCCGTAAACAATACGGACGTAAAACTCATGCCCAGCGGCCACTTGGAAACGTTCGGCAACACACTGCTAAACTACCATTTGGTCACCGAGCTCATGGATGACACCAGCCGGGTGCGCGTACGCGAAGGCAAACTGGAGGCGGGACGCCCGCAAATCATTACGCCCGATGCCTATGCCCACACGGCCCTGGAAGGCTTCGGT
>SLBU01000071.1 GCA_007126175.1 Kiritimatiellia bacterium | reverse complement strand
TAGTCAGATACATTGGCGCGCTCGATGACAACACACGAGATGCAAGTGCTGTAAAAGACAAATTTGTGGAAAATGCCATAGCGCGAATCATGCGAGGCATGGATCCTGATCCACTTGAAACCCGAGCAATTGGGTGTACAATTAAAGTACAAGAGTAAATTTAGATTTTAGATCTAAAAAAGCAAGGAAACCCACAGAGTTTAAGATGGCTTTGTGGGTTTTCTTTATAATCAAATCAAAATCAGTCTACAAATTTACCCTATAAAATGTAGATTCCCTCTTCATATTTCCTGCTATTCTCTTTTTTCTAACTTCTCTTATAAAAAATAGAATCAACACTTTACTGTCTTTGGAAACATTATAAATTTAAATAATTCTTATTATGAAACCCCCCACAGCAAATTGAATGTTTAAAATTCTCACGAGCTAACTCACAAATTCAAAATTGCAATAGAGCTATTTTTTTTTCTCCCTCCTTTGACAATTCAATAATTATCTCTAAATTTGACCTTTTAAAGTCAAGTCTAATATTGGTAAAATGACATTAGGACAAAAAATAAAGGAATTGAGAGAATCAAAAGGAATGTTCCAAAGACAATTAGCTGCCAAACTGGAAATTGGTGACGGTTTTTTAAGTAAAGTCGAACATAACCATAAAGCTTTAAAGCGTGAACATCTCAAATCCATCAGTAAAATCTTTGATTATCCATTGGAAGAACTCGAATCTTTATGGATTGGAACAAGAATTTATGAATTAGTCAAAGACGAACAATCTGCACTTAACGCATTGAAAGTTGCAGAAGAACAAATAAAATACGGAAAAGTACATGCCAAAGTATAATAGAAATATTCATGAACTAAAAGAAAATGCCGCTTTATGGTGGCCAGAAGAATTGAAGAAGAAAAACTCTTTAGCCAATGTTCTTCCACTTCTCTTAAAAACTCAAGATGATTTTTTAAGCATTTTAAATTTGAGCAAAAAAGAACCTTTTCAGGTTTTCAAATTGATTGATGTTGTAAAATTCCCAGGTAACCTTTTTTTAAAACACTTAGTTGTTTTATCTGATTATGGTGGTGAACCAATTCAGAGACTTGGTCGCTCTTTCAAAGACATTTTCCCAAAAGATAAAAAGGGAAATTACTTTATGGAGTTCCTTTGGAAAGGAGAAAAATTCAAATACAAGTTTGAAGAACTTCCAGTAAAAGGGCTAAATAATAAAAAACTTTGCATTGACGGAGATAATCTTTCAAGTGAAACTGAGCTAAGCGGTTTAATGAAAGACATTATTGCCATTCTGCTTTTTGCATCCACTTCTGATGCAGCAGACCAAGCAGCTTTAGATTCTTGTGAAATAGGAACTTTGCTAGGAAACGAAGACGAACTAGCAAATTTTGTTAAACAGAGATACATAATCGTAAGCCGAATTACAGGCGGTGCTACAGCAAATAGGTTAGGACAATTAGCTCAAACTGAAATAGTAGAGTTTCTATCAAACGTATTAGACGAAGACTATGAAATAGTAAGAAACGGTTCCATCAATCTGAAAGGTTATGACAAAGATGGCGGAATGCCATTTGACATAGTTGTGAGACGAAACGATAAAGCCGTAGGAATTGAAGTCAGTTTTCAAGTTACTACAAATAGTACAATTGAAAGAAAATCTGGTCAAGCTGCTGACCGATACAATTTAATGCATAAGGATGGTTATAAAATTGCCTATGTTCTTGACGGAGCGGGTAATTTTCAGCGGTCTTCTGCAATTTCCACAATTTGCCAATTCAGTGATTGCACTGTCGCTTACACTATAAGCGAATTCAAGGTTCTTGCTGACTGGATTAAATCCGAACTGTCATGATAAAATTTATAGACTTATTTGCAGGTACAGGGGGAATTAGACTTGGATTTGAACAAGCTCTGAATAAATTCGGAGTAAAATCAGAGTGTGTTTATTCGTCAGAAATTGACAAAAATGCTTGCAAATCATATGAGTTAAATTTTGGTCACAATCCATTTTCAGACATTACCCAAGTTAATGAACTTCCAGAATTTAATTTTATGCTTGCAGGATTCCCATGTCAATCATTTTCATATGCAGGAAAACGAAGGGGATTTGGAGACACAAGAGGAACCTTGTTTTTTGACGTAGAGCGTCTTCTTGAAAAATACAGACCTAAAGGATTCCTACTTGAAAATGTTAGGGGCTTAACATCCCATGACAAAGGAAGGACTTTTGAAACCATCATAAATTCATTGAACTCTCTTGGTTATAAAGTTGAGTATAGGTTGTTAAATTCAAGCAACTTTAATGTGGCACAAAACAGAGTTCGGATATACATACTTGGTATTTTGGAGGATGATTTTGAAATTAAAATCCAATCAGATAGAGGTGCTGTTGACTCTCATAACTTTATTCAGAGAACAGGTCAAAGAAGTCTATTTGACACCGAAGTAAAAGAATTTTCAGTCGTTAAAGATGTTCTAGAATCTAACCCAGATAAAAAATATTTCTGCAGTGAAGCTTTTAGTTGTCAGCTAAAAAAAGTAATTGGTAGCGATTTATCAAAACTCCATGGCTACAGGCTTATCGATACTAGAAATGGAAAATCTATACATTCTTGGGAACTTGGAATAAAAGGAGAATGTACAACTGATGAAATTGAGTTTATGAATCTTTTAATCGCAAATCGAAGAAAAAAAATATTTGGAACTCATCAAGATGGTAAAGCCTTGACAAAAGAGCAAATTCAATCTTTTTACACCAAAGATAATTTTGACTCAATTACAAATTCTTTGATTCAAAAAGGATATTTGAGAAATTATGATAATAAGTACAATCCAGTTTGCGGAAATATGTCATTTGAAGTCTTCAAGTTTTTAGATCCTGAAAGTATTTCAATCACTTTAACTGCTTCCGACACAAACAGACTAGGCATTGTACAAAATGGAAAAGCAAGAAGACTGACTCCTAGAGAATGTGCCAGACTTCAGGGTTTTCCCGATAATTACAAGCTTTTAGATAATGACAATGCAGTTTATAAACAAATGGGAAATGCGGTTACAGTACCCGTAATTCAAGCGTTGATAACTGACTTGATAGAAAATAATGATTCAAT
>SLBU01000172.1 GCA_007126175.1 Kiritimatiellia bacterium | reverse complement strand
TGGGATAATGCCCACGGAAACCCCGAAATGGAAGCAGCCGGAACTCCTCGCCTTCCTTAACCAGTGTTCAAGGCAGGCGCGTTATGTTGCGTAATCTGCACGGAAAACTCGACTTTCCTAAGAAAACCGCATATTATATGACAGTACGCAACATAACGTCCGACGCAACATAAGACGAGAACGATTGACGATTGA
Organism: Kiritimatiellia bacterium; assembly: GCA_007126175.1. Lineage (GTDB taxonomy): Bacteria > Verrucomicrobiota > Kiritimatiellia > UBA8416 > UBA8416 > T3Sed10-140. The sequence goes on along the minus strand of SLBU01000172.1, from coordinate 2,952 downwards.
ATAAAGTTTCACCCAGCATCATCCGAGCACGCGCAGGGCCGCAGCTATCATAGCGCATACACCGCCCCCCCCCATCTCGTAACTTTACAAGTAATTCATGTAACGTTTAGAGAATCATCGCTTTACATGCCGGATACGATTCGTTAGTCTTCCGCCATGACTAGTGTTCCGCGCGTTCTAATGTTCATGCAGAGCTATTACTCGGTAGGCCTCCATCGTGGCATCGCACAATATGCCAGAGAGGTAGGCTGGCACCTCAATGCCTCAATGTACCGCAACAATGATCTGCCACAACGTAAATGGCATGGTGTTATCGGCTGTTTTCAGCAGAATGACCCCTTTATCAAGCGTTTCATACAGCCCAATAGACTGCCTGCGGTCAGCCTGACGCAATGCAACGCGCTTCCATGCGTACTGCCCGACAACAGGGGCATCGGCAGCATGAGTGCAGACCATCTGCTTGAGCTTGGCTACAAGCACTTCGCATCCTATTTCTGGCAATCCTCGACGCCTGAGATCCTGCGCGCCGAGGCGCTCCAGAATCGGCTTAACCCCACCCTACACACGTTCAATAAAATCAATTTCAGAAAGACGCCGCGGATTCGCTCGCAGAGCACAAACGGGCGACTTACGGTTCTGAAACACGCCATCAAACAGCTACCTAAGCCGGTCGCGATCCTGGCCCCGTTTGACGACCTGGCGGTTGAGGTGATGGAGGTCTGCCTGGAGATGGGCTTGAATGTGCCCAAAGATGTGGGGATTCTGGGAGTGAATAATGATGCTTTAATCTGCGAGTTCACGCCCATACCGCTTTCCAGTGTTGATAATAATGAATTCAGAATCGGATTCAAGGGCGCTGCGCTGCTGGATACGCTCATGCGGGGCGAGCCCCCCGCAACAGAGCCCATACTGATAACTCCCAAACGTGTAGAGGTGCGCAAAAGCACGGATTTGCTCGATATTACCCATGTCCCCGACCGGCCAGTGGCCAGAGCAGTACGCTTCATCGCCGACCACTACATGGAGCCGATACAGACCCAGCACGTGGCAGCGGCGGCAGGTATATCGAAGCGTGCGCTACAGGATCGTTTTGCCCTCCATATGGGACGCGGCGTACATGAGCAGATCATCCTCAAACGAATTGAACGCGCCCGCTTCCTGCTGAAAGCCACTACCGACAAAACCACTTCCATCGCCTTAGAGTCCGGCTTCGCTTCGCGCGAACGTTTTAGCGTCGCCTTTAAACAGGCCACAGGCATGAACCCATCGGAATTCCGTAACCTGAAGGCGTAGACTATTCGCTTGTGATCGTAACGCTTACAGGTGCAAGCCCCTCTGACTCGGCTTTTAAAACAATCTCACCTGCTTCCCGCGTGGTCTGCACGAGCACCATGCAATAGCCGTGGAATGCCGAGCGCTGAGATGCCTTGTCCGGCTCGTGCGATGCCGGATTACCATTGCCAACGCCCAGTATTATACCAGGCCCAGTCACACTGAACCTGACCATATTGTCGGCCGTTGGAACCACGCGACCCTTGTCATCAATAACTGACACGCCTACCCATGCCAGATCCTGACCATCAGCCACAAGTTCCGTACGATCCGGCGCCAGCGCAACACCAGCAGGCACGTCGGTTGTCTCAACCGCAGCACTGATCTCTTTACCGTCTTTCGTGACACCTCTGGCTTCAAGTTTGCCGGGCGCATATTCAACATCCCACTCGAGGTACGAATTTATCTCCATCGTCTTTCTGCCGAGCGACTTGCCGTTCAGAAATAGCTCCACCGTTTCGCAGTTGCTGTGTACCCACACCTTGATGGTCTCGCCTTCCCGGCCCTGCCAGTTCCAATGTGGGAAAACATGAATGACCGGTTCATCAGTCCACCATGATTTGTAATACCAGTACACATCCTTCGGGAAGCCACATATATCCATGATCCCAAAATATGAACTTATGCTGGGCTGTTTGGGCTGAGCGAACGGAGTGGGCTCGCCCTTGTAGTCCATTCCTGTCCAAATGAAATATCCGGCCATCCAGGGGCGCTCCGCAACCGCCTTCCAGGCCACATGGCTCAGCTCGCCCCAGCCAGTGCGGTTTTCGCTGTAGGCAGTCAGCCAGCCGTTCGTCACATCTCCGAATACATCCGGCCCTTCGGGGATGCCTTCCCCGCCCCTGATCCGCGTCCGTTCATAAAAGCCCCTTGTCGACAACTCCGCCGACGACTCCGTCCCTATTTTGGGTTTGTCAGGAAACAACGCGTGCACCCGGTCGTACTCAAAACTATGATAATTGAACCCGATGACGTCGACGGCCGAACAGATCCCATCTTCGGAAAACCCGTGATTGACCGCAGCAGTCGTCAAACGGGTGCCATCAAGTTCATTCACCACCTCCATAAGCTTTCGCGTCATTTCCGCACCAACCGGCTTGTTCTGTACCTGTCCTTGCTCGTTAGTGAGCCCCCACAAAATGATGCTGGGATGATTCCTGTTACGCTTAACATGAATCCTCTGATACGTAAGATGATCAAAGGTTTCTTTCTCATGTACCTTGACGAGAAAGTTGTCACCAAATTCACGAAACTCGTCCAGGACAAGAATCCCCATCCGGTCAGCGGCATGATAGATGACAGGCGAATGCGGTTTCGCGGCACAGCGATAAGCATTAGCGCCCATCTTCTTCATCTGCTCCAAACGCCAGATATGCAGACGGTCAGGTATCGCGACCCCGACACCTGCATGGCTTTCGTGATTGGCAATCCCCTTAAGCTTTACCACTTTGCCGTTCAACAGAAATCCCCGATCCGCGCAGAACTCAATTTTCCTGATCCCAAAATTGACCAGCGTCTGATCAATAACCTTGTTGTCCGCCTTAACCGTTGTGCGCATCCGGTAAAGCACAGGCCGTTCCGTTGACCACAATTGCGCGGCAGGCATTTGAATCTCCTGCG
>SLBU01000084.1 GCA_007126175.1 Kiritimatiellia bacterium | reverse complement strand
GTGACCGGGCTGGGACCGACCAAGGGGCTGGCGCTTCCGTTTATCAGTTATGGAGGTTCGAATTTGGTGACCTCCTTGGTTATGACAGGGATTTTATTGAGCATCTCGCGGGACACCTGTACTGCGGAGCGAACGGGCACGCATCGTAAAGCCAGGGACCGCGTGCATCAGTTATAGTTACCCGGCTTAGAGCAAGCTGTTGACTGCAGTCAACAGATCGAAGGACTGGGCCGAGAAGAGATATTTATCCGCTTTATGGAGCGGTTGCCGTCCGCCATCGCGCGTTTCATCATGCACAACGATGGGGATGTTTTCGGTTTTCGGGATGGATTTGAGCAATCTGGATACAGCGGATCCATTCATACCGGGAAAGAGTTCCTTTACGATGATAATATCCGGAGATCGCGTAACCGCTTGTTCCAGAATTTCGGGGCCGGTGCTGACGGTATGGACTTGGAACCCCGCCGAAGTAAACGATTTTGCGAGATTTGGGATAATGAGGGGGTCATCTTCTCCGATCAAGATTTTGCGTACCGCATGGGTTGTATGCCGGTTCTTATCAAGAATCTTGTTGATCATGCGTAGGATTTCAATTTCGGAACATGGTTTTGATAGGAACCCATCGACGGCCAGCATGGTGAAGAACTCATTCATCGCCGCACGCGCAGTGAGCACGAGCACGGGGTGGCGGAGCGTCCCGTCGTCGTTACTGATCTGTTTGAGAAATCCGATCCCGCCCATGCCGGGCATACTGATGTCGAGAATAATCAAGTCGGGGGCGTCTTTCTCGATGGCCTTCAGTGCGGCCTCGGCTGTCGATGCCGTTGCGACATCGTAGCCTTCATGTACGAGAAAATCGTGCATGCTACGGGTCAAATGGCGGTCATCGTCAACAAACAATATACGTTTACCATTTCTCATGCCGATCCTCCTTGGTTTGATGTAGCCGCGGTTACGCTGGCCACATGGTTTCCATTATGTGTTCTTGAGAGGGGCAGAAAACCGATTTCCATTTTGTTGGTAAGTAGCGTCAGATCTTCGCCAAGCATCAGATGCGGGATTTGAAAGCCTTGGAGCAAGCCAGCTTTCTCTGGATGGATGGGTGCTTCGGTGAGATAGAAGAGTTTGATATTGCGAATGGTTGCATCTGCCATGATATGCATGATTGCCTCGGTGCCGGACATATCGATCAGATTTGCTCCGATCAAGGCAGCGGCAAAATGGCCGTCACGTAAGCGTTGCACGGCATCCGCGCCGCGGTGTGCGAGTGTGATCTGATAGTTGTGTTGTGCCAACGCGGCATGTAGTTGGGCGGTACGGTCGCCTTCGGGCAGGGCAATCATAAGATGAGGGGCTGGCAGCTTGGGTAGCCATATTCGCACCAAAGTGCCATGTGGCATGTCGGGTGGAGGGCTTTGAATTTCGAGGCCGCCGCCATGTTTCTCGATGATTTCCCGGGCGATAGCGAGCCCCAGCCCTGTGCCCTCGACCTGTTCCCCCACACGAAAGAAGCGTTCCGTGACGCGATCGATCAATGCAGGAGGGATTCCCACGCCGGAGTCGATCACTTCGCAGGCAAGTGCAGGTTTGTCGGCGCAACGGATTTCTTTAAAAAGGATGCTGCAGTCCCCATGGGGCTGGGTGAATTTGAGCGCATTGCTCAGGACGTTCATCAAGACGCGCTCGATTTTGGCGCTATCACAGTCTACAAATCCTGGGAATAACTCGTGGCAGATTTTGTAGTGTAACGGGATGGCTTCGGCGCTCATGCGGATGGCTTCGGCCGTTCGGCGGATCAAGGGGGCAAAGGGAACCGGATGGCGTACGAGCTGGAACGTGCCTTTTTCTATGCGTGAAAGATCGAGAATATCATTGATGGTCCGTTCCAGTCGCCAACAGTCCTCGAGCATCATGTTAAAATAGCTGGCGACGGGTGCCGGTACCTTGCCCACAACACCCCGCATTAGATTTTCGAGCGAGTTGATGAGGGAGGTCAAGGGCGTCCGTAATTCGTGCGAAACATTGGACACAAAAACACTTTTGGATTTGTCATGTTCACGAAGCTGGCGAATCGCCTCACGCAGTTTTTCCTCGATGGCCCGGCGTTCCTCTACTTCGTGCAGCAGCTCTTGGTTCGTGGCCTCAAGGTCGGTGGTCCTTTCGTGGATGAGGTCTTCGAGATGGTTCTGGTACTCCATGAGGGCCACTTCCCCTTGGCGCCGTCGCGTGATGTCGGCAAACGAGAACACGAGATGGGTAATATCGTCATTCTCATCCAGCGAAGCAGTGATATCGGTTTGCAGGTAAAGTGCTTCTAGGTTCTCAGCCTTTTGGGCTTCGATCTCGCCATTCCAGGAACCGGTTTGCACGGCGGCGTTAACCGCATCTTCAATGCCGTGTGCGGAGGGGAAAAGAGTCAGGATCGTTTCCCCGATCAAACTTTCCTGGTCTTGGATATTCCAGAGTCGCCCGACTGCCGGGTTGGCATAGGTAATAATGCCGTCCGTGTCCGTAATGACGATGCCATCACCAGCGTTGCGGATGGCTTCACCTTCGATGCGCAGGCGCTCATCCATCTCGCGCCGGACGGTGATATCACGTATGGAAAAGCAAAGGCAGAGTTGGCCATTGCGAACGACGGATGTGACGGATATTTCGGCAGCAAACGTCGATTGGTCGGCGCGGACGCAGTAGGCTTGCATCAGGGTAAAACGATCGACGGCAATATTTTGCAGCACGGTTTCGAGGATCGTCTGGTCGGCACCGGCGATGAGTTGATCGATACAGGTACGTCGCAAGCCATGGATGTCGGTCTGGAAAAAATCGAATGCGCGGCGATTGGCCGTGATTACCTTGCCATCGTGATCGGTCAGGATCGTGGCGTCGTATAATGTGTCGAGCAGTTGGTCAAACTCGTCTTGTGCATTTTCGGGCATTTGACAAGGCGGAGGGATCGTTTCGTAGGCACGGTCGCTTGCTGGAGAATGGTGCTGCAGCATGAGATCAAGCCGCATGGTTCTCGTATAGCTTGCTTGCGTTTTCACGTTTCCACAATAATGTGTATTTCGCTTGGCGACAAGAAGAAATTTCATAAAAAAAGGATAAAAAAAGATGCACAACAATAGTGGTGAAACGTTGAAATTCTATTGTAACGTTATGCGCTTCGGTATAGAACAAATGGGGCATTGGTTTGTATTCGGTATGTGCGGCAGAAAGGATTCGAGAGAGGTGTTTGTATGCATTTC
>SLBU01000096.1 GCA_007126175.1 Kiritimatiellia bacterium | reverse complement strand
CGCATGGCTTCGCGCTCTTTGAGCAGTTCTACGAGCAGGTATTTAACGGTCCATGATTCGGAGTGGGGCGTTACGGAAGCCCACAGCGGACGGGGAAATCCGCCTGCCCGGTAGCCACGCATGAGGCTGTTGAGCTGCCGCTCCATGAGCCCCGACATGACAATTGCTCTTGGCAGTTCCGGGGTCTGGCCAAAGTTGGCTTGATCCGGCAATGCCGTGGCCTGTGCCAGGGTGAGGGGCAAGGTCTCCGGGGCGATCACGATCAACGGTACATCGGGCAGCCCCCACGCGGAGAACTGGGCATGCAGTTGGGATTGTTCTTCCGCGGAGAAGCCACTTGCCAGAACGGCTGTGCAGCCGTGTAGTTTCTTGTCGGAGTCCCCAATGGGGCGGAATGTCGTTTCTGCTTTGGGCATACGGTCTCCTTGCTTGCAATCTACGCTCAAGGCTACGAACAGAAGCGTGTGGAGTCAATCAAAACGGCTCTGTTGCCGGGTTTTATCGAAGCCAGAGGAATGCGAGCAGTGCGAGGAAGAAGAGGGTCATCATGACGGTGAGCTGGTTAAAGGTGAATTTGTTGGTGCGCACGCGAATCAGGAGGGTTCCGATACGAGAGACCACGAGTCGATATGCCAGCACGGCGATGCCGAGGGTGATGGCGAAGCCGAGTATTTTCTGGGTAGATAGTGCCCCTGCCGTTTTGAGGGTTGGTCCAAACAGCCATTGCACGGCAGGCCCACCCAACAGGCCTCCGAACAGGCAAGCCAATCCGAAGACAATGGCAACGGATGCCACCCAGGGATCGCGGGGGCGATCGACTTTGCCAGCGGGTTTTCCAAACAGGATCACGGCGTATTTAACAAAGCTCAGGGTGGTGCCGAGGTTGATGAGAAAGAGGGCCATGCCGCCCCAATTGCCTTGCAGACCGTCGGAAATAAAGTATTTGGAGATGCTTCCATTAAAGAAGGGGGCACCGGTGATGCCGAGCATCCCGGCCAACGTACCGAGACCGATGGCAGGCATGGTACGCATCACACCGCGAATTTCGGCGTAGGAGCGGCGGTGGTAGGATTCGATGATTGTGCCAGCGGTCAAGAAGAGCAGGCCCTTGAAAAGGGCATGATTGATGATGTGGTACAGCCCCCCGTAGAAGGCGGTTTCGGTGCCCAGATGCAACCCCATCACGATCAAGCCCATCTGACTGACGGTATGGTAGGCGAGAATCAGCTTGATATCCTTCTGGCAGATGGCCAGGAGGAACCCCACGATGGAGGTAATAAAGCCGAGTACCAGAAAGAAGGCGGTGGCATCGATCTGGGGGGCGAATACGGCGCTGACGCGGATCAGTAGATAGACGCCGGTTTTGACCTGTACACCGGATAGTACGGCCGAGACGATGGCTGGGGCGCTGGGGGCACCATGTGCGCGTGGCAGCCAACTGAAGAGGGGGAACATGGCGGCTTTCAAGGCAATGGCGGTCATGATCATGGCAAAGGGCAGCATGACGGCCTGCGGCGATTCAAGCATGGCAATGCGTTCGTGCATCATGTTGAGATCGAGTACTCCGGTGATCCGGTAGATAAAGCCGATTCCGAGGAGCATGAAGGCCATGGCAATAAAATTCATCATCAGGTAGAGCATGGCATCGTAGACGGATTGTTTGTCCTGTTTGTACATAATGAGGATGGCAATGATCAGCATGCTCAGTTCGATCAGCACGTAGATATTGAAGAGGTCGCCGCTGAGGAAGATGCCGAGCAGGGTGGATTCGAGCGCCATGAACAAAAACAGGAATGTCTTGTCGAGATAGTCAGCGCGGGTGCTAAACAGGAGGGTGCCGGTACAGAACACGGCCCCAAGCATGACGAGCGGAGCCGAGAGAGAGTCTGCCACGAGGCGGATTGCCAGGCCTTCCGGCCATCCGGCCATCAAGTGCTCGAGCGGCTGTCCGCTGCGTACTGTATGGAACAGGAATGCTGCCAGTACGGTTACGGAGACATTCACGGCAGCGAGCAGTTGATGATACCGCCGCTGCGGCAGGAAGTATCCCGTGGCCGCTGCCGTAACCGGGAACAGAATGATCAGATAGAGAATCGATGATATCGTCATATTATTTTTCCACCCGGCGCGTGAGGATGCTCCATTCGGCAGTACGATAACGGTAGGCGACGCGCATGTACATTGCGAGGCACATCGCGACAACGGATACCCCGATCACAATGGCTGTGATCATGAGCGCTTGCGGCACGGGGTCGGCCATCAATTCCGGCGGTGTTCCGGCGATGGGAGGCCGCGCGCCATCCGGACGATTCGCCATGGCAAAATAGAGGATTGCGCCCATATCCATGATTCCGACGGACATGATCGTTTTCATAATGCTGCGCTGCGTCATGGCTCCGAACAGGCCAATGAAAAAGAGTGCAATTGCCAGATCAGAAATTCCCAGCGTGTTTATAAGTGCCATGTTTGCCCGCTTCCTTGAAAAAATGCAAAACGCAGTACGGCTACCCCCAAGCCGAATCCGACCTGAATCCCGATGAGGATGTCCATGATCGTCAGGTAGGGTTTTCGCAAAAGAGGAAACTGCGTAATTATACCAGAAAACAGGAAGAACAGGGGCACGAGGAGGATGAAGGCCAGGAAGATGCGCTGCAGAGAGTGCAGTTTTTCGCTATCGATATCCTCGACGGGAAAGATGACATAACGGGCAATGAACAACGAAGCGAGTATCCCCCCCCCTTGAAAGCCTCCACCTGGGGTGTAGTGTCCGTTAGCGATAATGTAGAAGCCAAAGAGCAACATGAAAGGGAAGAGCAAGCCAATGGCCAATTGGAGAATCAAGGACTCTGTTGGGTGTTGTTCATCCTGTATCATGGTTATCCTCCTCGTCAGCTGCTTGCTGGCCTCCCTCGATATCCACCTGGCGCGGGAGGAATTGCTGCATGCCGATAATGGCCGTTAGCAGGATCAATGCTTCAAACATGGTGTCGTACATCCGATAGTTCAGCAGAATGGCCGCGACGGCATTATGTGCGGACGTATCGGTTTCGAATGTGGCAATGATGTTGTCGTATAGGAAGGGGGGCAGCGTTTCGTTATATTGGGTTCGAAGAGCCGTAACGGCCAGGAACGCGGTAAGTGCCAGGGTGCTACACAGTACAATACGCATGATTCATTACTCCTTTGCCTTTAACCGGCGCTTGGATCGATGAGTTGCAATGTGGCTCCGGTTTGCTGATAACGGGCAAAGCGCAGGTCGCTCTGGGCGCCTCGCATCTGTATCAGCATTTCCAGTTCCATCATGACATAGCTTTCATCATCCGTGTAGGCCACGATACCGCTGTCATCCTCCTGGATCACGAGATCGTAGGCTTCGTTACGCAAGGCCTGTTCCAGCGTTTCGGGAATAAACACGACCTGTACTTCATACTCGCGGACCAGGAAGAATTGCCGAATTTCGTGCAGGGCATTGGTGCGCTCGATGTGATGCATGTAGCGATCCGCGAGTCGGCTGGTCTCGCCGTTGCCAACGATCGCGATGGTATATACCCGGTTACGTTTCAGGGCCGCAAGGTACAGCAGTGTTACCAATCCGCTGCCGATGACAGCTTCAGCAATGGCCAGCTCCGGTGCAGCCATCCGCATATAGAGGAAGGCGGCGAGGAGTGAGACCACAGCTAAATGGATAATGGCATTGCGCAGCAGGCGTGTTTGAATGGCAAGCAGGGCAAACAGGCACATCACCATAAGAATGAAGCTGTCAATCACGATGCCCCTCCCTGTGTGGTTGGCGGGCTGACATCTGGTTTTTTGGTTGGCAGGTTATAGCCGCTTTTCCAAGCCGAGCGTGCGATGGCGTGTGCACTAACCGCTACCGTTAAAAGTTCAAATAGTAGAATGACTGCCAGCTTCACGCCGACAATGCCGGGACCAGCGAGGACGATGGCACCTAAGGTGATGGAGACAAATCCCATGGCTTCGACCTTGGAGGTCACGACAATACGGGCGTAGAAGCTCCGTAGAGCAAGTACAGCATATACGCCGAACCCCGTAATGAGTATCCCGAGCAGAATAATGGATTGGCCGATGGCTTCTTGGAGTGCAGATAGCATTTCAAATATTACCTTTCCGTTCTACAAACCGCGCGAGCAACACGGTCACGAGGAAGCCGAGCAGCGAAAACAACATGGCAATGTCGAGAATATAGGGTTCTTGATGGATAAAGGAGGCGAGGATCACGGCCAATGTCACTTTGCTGGTGGTCAGTCCGAGTCCGAGCATGCGGTCCCAGACCGTGGGGCCGATGATGACGCGAATCAAGCTGCCGATGGCAGAGATGGCGATGAGTGAGGTAGTGAGCATCCAGTAATTCATGATGGTTCCTTCTGCGCCGTAGGTTCCAGTACCCGCTCGAAACGGCCTTTGATCATTTCGCTGGCTTCCTGCAGGTTTTCGGTTCCTGCTTCAATCCAGATGACCTTGAATGATCCGTTCTGGTGGTCGATGGTCACGGTTCCCGGGGTGAGGGTGATGGCATTGGCGACGAGCACGCCATGAAATGGGTTCTGAAGGGCTGTCGGAAGGTCGACGATATGCACATCGATGCGCCCAGTCAGGGTGATGTAGATGGCATGAATACCAGATTCGAAGATGGCGAGGATCAAGACCCCGAGATAACGCAAAAGCCGAAGGGGATGAATGCGGAAGAGTTTCTGGTATTGCTCTTTAAGCAGGTAGCGGTTTGTGATGGTGATCGAAAGCCAGGTCAGGACAGCACCTGTGAGCAATGTTTTCGGTGCGCTGGATTCGTTCCAGATGGCCCAGAAGAGGGTTCCAATCAGAACAAAAACGAATAGGGAACCATGTTTGGTGGTCCACGAGAGTAGGCTTGTCATTCGTGTTTTCATCATCTGGTAGGTTCCGTTGCCGTACATTTTGAGAAGATCAAGTGGGGGTGGATGATATTTCGCAAATTGCATAATCGCAAGCCGAAAACGCCCTGCACGGGTTGTGTCTGGGCAAGCATCTGGTGCTAGCGGATGGTTTGGGTTGCCTTGGCGACCGTAACGATGCGTTTTGCGAGGGACTGGGTCCGGCCTTGTGCGAAGGCGTCTTCTTGTGCGGGGCGCTGTGCGCAGACGCCGTGGTGTCCGCAATCGCTGCTAGCGTCGCCATCGCCCACCAGGATCATGCCGTGCACGAGCATGATGTCGTGAAGGGCCCGCACGGTGGTTTCCTGGCCCCCAAAGCGGGCGGCCCCGACGGCTACGGCGGCTCCGATGGTGTTGAGGAGGGCTTTTTCGGCGCGCAGTTTTCGTGATTTGTCAAAAAGCGCCTTGAGGGGGGCAGTGATGGTGCCAAAGTAGACGGGACTGCCTAGGATAATCGCATCGGCCTCGGCCAGTTGGGCGAAGGCGTCTGCGAGCGGCGTTCCCTGGTAGCAGGCACCCGGGCAGGGGGTTGCACAGACATGGCAAAAAGGCGGCCCGGAGGCCTCGATGATTTCGTCCGCCTGCAGGAGCGCTGTTTGGGCATGCTCTGCGGGGATGGCGGCAAGAATCTGTTTCAAAAGGTGGGCGGTATTCCCGTCCGGATTGGGACTTCCATTGATGGCGACAATCAGCATGTTTCCTCCTTGAACAAAAAAAATACTTGTTTCGCTTGCTTGCACCGTACGGTGGTTTGCGGCACCGTATCACAGAGCGATGTTGCAGAGACAGGCAAAACCATGTCAATATGCAGACCGATGCGGGGTTGTCGCTGGAAGCGATGGACGTGGCATAGTAGCGCCATGACGCCCCGGTTACAAATATAGAATACCTTTTACAGATAGCGATGATGATTTTGGTGGCATGAAAACACTCCGTACATATGTATCGCGTTCCTTTTACACGACATTTCTCGCCACGGTGGCGGTTTTGACGTTTATCATCAGTATTGGGGGACTGTTCAAGATCACCGATTTGCTGGCGAAGGGGATCGCGGCGGGGCCGATTCTGCAAGTTTTTTTAAGTGGTCTCCCCAATGGCATGGTCTATGCGATTCCGGTGGGCACCCTGACGGCGGCTTTGTTGGTGTTTGGACGGCTTTCGGGGGACTGCGAGATCACGGCGATGCGGGCATGCGGTATCAGTATCATGCGTGTGGCCACATGGCTTTTGCCGTTTTCCCTGGCGGCCTCGCTCGTCTGCCTGTATGTGAACAGCGAACTTGTTCCGCTACAGCACTATATCCGGTGGCGCGCCACGACCGAGCTACGAGCTGACTCGGCCCTGAGTTTGCTGGAAGTGGGGCGGACGGTCTCGTTAAGCGATGCATTGCGCGTGTTCGTTGGTGCCATTGAAGAGGATGGCACACTCGAGCAAATTCGGATATTTGATCAACGCGAGGCGGGTCGGCTGCGTGAGATCAAGGCGGATCGCGGCGTATTGGAGGACGATTTAGAGGCTGGGGCGGTATGGCTCGTTTTAGAGAACGTCACGATTGACCCCTTTCAGTTCGATAGCCCTGGAGCTGCGTACAGCGAACGCTGGCGGGTGCAGCTTGCACACAGTGCAAGCCAGGTATATGTACGGCGGGACAAGCATCAGAATTTTCATGATTTATTTGTTTCTGCGCATGCCTTGGAGCTGGAGGCAGAGCGACTGGCCGAGGCGCGGTGGCTGCTGGATCGTGCCCATGTGCTGCGGCAGGAGGCGTATATTGCGGCAGAGAGCCAGCGTGTACTGGCGTGGGAGGAAGAACGGCGCGCCCGGGCGGCGGCCTCGGAATTGCGATCGCGTGCAACGGCGATGCAGGCGCCGGATACGGCCAGGGCCTTGCGCGAGCGTGCGGATCAGGTGGAGGCGGAAGGGGCTGCTGCGATGGGGCAGGCCGAGGCGTCGGCCCTATCCATCGAGCAGGCAGTGCTGCCGATGGTACGCTTGTTAGAACGCCAGTCCCGGCTTCTGGAACGTGTTTCCGGTGAATCGGAGGAACGCTTGCGGGAACGTGCAATGGATATGCGTATTGTTTTGAATCAACGATTTCTTCTTTCCTTTTCCCCCATGCTGTTTTTATTTTTCGGGATACCAATGGGAATTCGTCCGCACCGGCGGGAAACCTCGGTTGGCATTGCTTCGAGTCTCGTAGTGATGTTCCTGTTTTACATTGTATTGACGCTTTTTGGCGAGTTCAAGGGGCATCCCCAGTTACGCCCGGATCTCCTGGTGTGGATTCCGGGATTTCTTTTGATGTGTGCTGATGTTGTTTTGTTGCGGCGTATGCGCTAAGCAGGAGGAGTGAGTTTGAGTGGAGAGCCGTTGAGATATGCAGCCGTAGCTTGCGGGAAACGCATTCCAGAGAGCGAGCATGCGGTATCGGTTTCGTTGCCGACGATGCGCGATGTGATCGGGTATGAGCAGCAGCGTCCGGCGGTGATGCAACAGATTTGTTCTGGATATCCGCGCTTCATCTCGCACTGGATGGTGCAGCGGGTGCAGGCACTGCTGGGGGAGCGGGTGGTCGCCCTGCGGGATGAAGCAGCGGTTGGGCTGCTACAGCGACGGCTCGGGGTTGACCTTGAGGTTGTCACGGGGGTGCCGTTTGGGGCGGTCCGCCTGCCCGCAGACCGCGATGTACAGCTCGAAGACGCGCTTCATCGGTTCTTGCAGCACACGGGCTTGCAGCTTTCCTCCCGCGAAGCTGAGGATTGGCTAGTAGAGCAGGATGTATTGGCAGATGAGACGCACGAAGCGGTGCCCAGTGTTGCGCATCCTGCTGATGTAGTGCGAGAGACCCTTGCTCTTGCATACTGTACGCATGCGGCCCAGGTGGCGTTATTCCCTTCTGGGATGGCGGCTTATTATACGGTATTCGATGCATTGGACCGGTTGCAGCGGCCTGTTGGTCGCGATGTCTGGTTACAGGTCGGGTGGCTCTATCTCGATACGAGTGCCCTGCTGGAACGTTATGCGGGCGAGACGCGGGTTTTTGCCGTGGATGCGCTGGATGAACTGGAGGCGTATTTGCGGCATGGGCACGATCGTGTGGCTGCGGTGACAACAGAGATCATGACGAACCCGTTATTGCAGACCGCGGATATTATGCGTTTGTCGAGCTTGTGTCGGCAGTACGATATACCCTTTCTGGTCGACACGTCCATGCCCACACCGATCAATGTAGATGTGCTGGAACAGGCAGATATTGTCCTGGAAAGTCTGACCAAGTTTGCCGGGGGGCATGCTGATGTGATGGCCGGCGCTGCCATCTTTCGCCCTCGTTCTGCCTGGGCAGATGCTGTGCGCAATGGGCTCTGCCAGAGCCAGCCTTACCATCGGGATTTGAATGTGCTGGCGTATCACATACGGGACTACCGGACGCGCATGCAGCAGATTAATCAACATGCGGCGCATCTGGCGGACTATTTCGAGTGCCACCCCGGCGTGCGTACCGTATTTGGCGCCGGCCAAGACGGGTCGCGTTCCTGCTATGATGCCGTTAAGCGACCCGATGGCGGATATGGCGGCGTGATCTCGGTTGTTTTTCAAAAGCCCTTGGAGCAGATTTATGATCGGCTCCCGTTGTTGAAAGGGCCAAGTTTCGGTACGGTTTTTACGCTTTGCATGCCCTATGTGTATCTGGCGCATTTTGATCTGGTTTCTACGGACGAAGGGCGCGCCAAGCTGCAGCGCTACGGGGTTGATCCGGAGTTGTTGCGGATATCGGTAGGGTTGGAGCCTGTCGATGCAATCATCGCTGCGTTTGAAGCTGGCATGCAGGGGTAGTTTCGTGCTTCCATGATGGGAGGCATTTATCGCAATACGGGGAATCAAGAAAGCGAGGGGAAATGGAACCGAAGTTGTTCTTGGGGTTGGACGCTAGTACGCAGGGTCTCAAGTGCACCCTTATCGACGAGGCACTGCAAATTGTATATGAGTGCGCGCTGAATTTTGATCGTGATCTCCCGCAATTCAAGACGCAGGGCGGTGCGCATGTGGGATCTGATGGCCTGACGGTGACAAGCCCGGCGGCCATGTGGGTTGCGGCGCTGGATCTATTGTTGGAGCAAATGAAGGCTGACGGGGCACCGCTGGCATCGATTTGTACGATTTCGGGCTCGGGGCAGCAGCATGGCAGTGTGTGGCTACGGTATGGGGCCGCGGAACGGATGGCCCAACTCGATGCGAGCCAGCCGCTTGGCGCGCAACTGGGGGATATCTTTGCAATTGCAGATTCGCCTATCTGGATGGACTCCAGCACCGGGCCGCAATGCCAGGCGCGCGAGGCGGCCTTAGGGGGGGCGCAGGCCACCGCAACCTTGACCGGATCGCGCGCCTATGAACGTTTTACGGGGAATCAGATTGCCAAGGTGTATGAGCAGCAGCCGGATAACTATGCGGCGACCGAACGTATCTGTCTGGTGAGTTCCTTCATGGCTTCTTTGCTCAAGGGCGGCTACGCCCCGATTGATGTAAGCGATGGATCCGGAATGAATCTGATGGATATTCGCACACAGACCTGGTCATCGCAGGCTTTGGCCTGTACGGCCCCGGATCTGGAGTCCAAGCTGGGCCCGATCGTTGCTTCGCATACCGAAATCGGCGGACTACACCCCTATTTTGTTTCGCGGTATGGGTTTTCGCCGCAAGCCCGATTGATTGCCTGGTCGGGCGACAATCCGAATAGCTTGGCTGGCCTGCGTTTGCAGGAGCCCGGTGATGTGGCCATTAGTATGGGCACGAGTTACACCGTGTTTGGTTTCTTGCGCGAAGCGCAGCCTTCGGCCACGGAGGGGCATATTTTTGTGAATCCGGTGGATCCGGAAGCGTTCATGGCAATGGTGTGCTACAAGAACGGGGCCTTGGTGCGCGACCGAATCCGGGACGCGGTGGCAGAAGGATCGTGGAGCACCTTCAGTGCCTTGGTGGCCGAATCGCCTGTTGGCAATGATGGAAACATCGGGTTTTATATTCATGACCCCGAAATTACGCCGCCCTTGCGCACAACGGGGATTCGGCGATTCAATGCTGCGGGGGAGGCGGTACCAGTCTTTTCACCGGCGACCGAATGCCGTGCGGTGGTGGAGGGGCAATGTCTTTCGATGCGCCTGCACGGTGCCAATATCGGTTTTGCCCCGAAGCGGATTCTCGCAACGGGGGGAGCCTCTGTGGATCAGGAAATGTTGCGTGTGCTAAGTAATGTATTCGGCGTGCCGGTGTTTGTGGCCGAAAAGTCTGATTCCGCCTCCTTGGGTGCTGCCTACCGCGCTATGCATGGGTGGCACTGCGCAGTGGGCGGGCGTTTTGTGGCGTTTGGGGAAGCGCTCGGTGACGAGTCTGGGTTGGTTTGTGCAATGCGCCCGGATGCTGCCGCGCATCGATGCTATTCCGAGATGATTACGCGCTACGCGCAACTGGAGAAAAAACTACTGGCAGCGGATCTGTGAGAGGGAACAATTACCTATTATCGTTGGGAAGATGGTATTTGTGTAAGTAAGGGTCGAATGGAACCTGTGGTGGACGAGGCGTCCGGGGCGCGGTTGCCGCTGGTGCAGCATGGGGTAGGTGATGGATAAAATGGTGTTTGTACTTCGATGGTTGCTTGCTATATGGAAAAAAGATTTCTAGCATGGAGGACAAGCACTACTCTGCTGCAGGAGACATTACCCTGCTGCAGAATAACGGTGGAGTAAAAAGAAGTATGGCATATGCGCATGGGTTATGCTATTTGTGGAAACGTATGGTTTGGTTTTGTAGGAGAACTGAGATGGTTGGGTTGAAAGTGGTACTAGGAATTGGCTTGGCTGTGATTTGGGTATCTGCTGCTCGTGGTGACACGGCGCATTCGCAGGTGATCGCGCTGTCAGGCAAGGGGCAGGACTATGAAGCGGTTGAGCTCTACGAGCGCGATCTTGCGGGGCAGGAGGTGCCGGTGGAGGTTTTGCGTGCCATAGCTGGGAGCTATTGGCGTTTGCGGCGTTTTGATACGGCGCGGGCGCTCTATCGGCAAGTCATGCAGCAACAACCTGGGCTAGCGGGGTTGGCAGGGGTAGAAGCGCCATCCCCGGATACCGCCACCGACGTTGGGGAAACTCCTGCCGAGCCGGAAAAGGGGATGCGCGCCCCGGAGGTTGTGCCGGAAGATGCCGATGAAGTGGGCAGTCCGGTGCGCGCAGCGCGCACGGCCGCCTTTCAAGCCGAGCTGGACGGGCTGCGCACCGCCTACCTTGCATTGGAAGAGGATCGTGAGCGCCAGCGTCAGTCCGTCGAAGCACGCATCATGGAATTGATGGTGCGCACGGAGGAGAGTATACAGGAAATGGATGAATTGCAAAACGAGCTGGAGGAGGCCCGTAAGCAACGTACCGCGGCAGAGGAGGCAAAATCCGAACTATCCGATGAATGGATGGCAGAGCAAGTCCGAGTGAAGGCGGAAATAGCGGATCTGGAGAAGTCGCTTGAGGCAACGCAGGCAGCGAAGCAGGCGATCGAGGATGAGACGGCCGCCCGTGTGGAATCACTGGAGGCGCAATTGGTATCGGTGCGGCAAGCCAAGGCTGAATCGGAGCAGGCCGCGGCTGCCAAAGTGTCCGAATTAGAGGAGTCTTTGGTGGTGGTACGTTCGAATTTGGAGAGCTTGACGCAGGGGGCTAAAGCCCGCGAGGAGGCATTGCAGCAGCGTCTTGAGGCGACATCCGAGCGCGAGGCCGTTTTGACGGAGAGGCTCACCGCAGCCCGTGAAGCGTTTGCAGCGGAGCGGGAAGAGGCTCGTGCGCAGGTTAGCAAGCTGGAGGAGCGCGCGCAGGATCTTGCACATCAGTTAGATACGGAGAGGATTGCCGCCCGGACGAGACGCGAGGAGTATCTGGAGGCGGAAGGACGATTGCAGTTGGCGCTGGCGGAGCAAAAGGCGCAGGTTGTGAGCCTGCAAGCTGAAGTGGCGCAAGCGCGTGACGAGGCGATGCAGGTTGGCCAGCAGCGGGCGCAATTGGAAGAGACCCTTGTTGCTGAACGGGCTGCGTATGCGGCTGCGGAGCAGGAGACACTCGCCATCCAGGGCAATCTTGAGAGCCGTTTGGCGG
>SLBU01000195.1 GCA_007126175.1 Kiritimatiellia bacterium | reverse complement strand
CACGTGGCGCGGCTCGAAAGTGGGGCGATCGGTGTCGGGAACTTGCACATAGACCAGTGCCCGGCGTCCCATGACGAGGGGGGCGGAGGCAGGCACGACAAGGGGCGTATCGTCGGAATCGCCTTGTGAGAAATTGCCGTGTACGGTGGCCGAAACGAACATGCCGGGTTTCAAGAGGTGATCGGGATTATCAACTTCAACGCGCAATTGTACCGTGCGCTTGCGGACATCAACGACAGGGTCCACAAAGGTGACGGTACCTTCGAATGACGTGCCGGGGTGTCCGGCAAGCGCAACGACCACGGTTGCGCCCTCGTGCAGCCAGGGCAGATCGCGTTCATAGGCCTCGAGGTTTACCCACACGCGGGATAGATCCACAATTTCGAGGAGGGGCTGTCCTTCGCGCAGCCATGCGCCTTCGCGGGCTGCAAGTTTTTGGACTACGCCAGATACCGGGCTATGGATCTGGAAGGTGCGGGGAACGTCGTCAAGCTGGGCCAGATCCAAGATGGTTTGGGGATCGAGTCCCATGCGAACGAGACGTGCTTCGGCGGCTTCGCGCATGACCTCGGGTGCGTCACGCGTTACGAGCAGTTCGTGCATGGCGGTGACGGCGGCCGGGCTGTAGAGTGCGGCGAGTGGTTCGCCCGCCGCGACGGATTGCCAAGGGGTATTGGCAAACAGCGTTTCGATGTACGCATCCGTTCTGGCCACCACGTTGTGCACGCGGCTTTCGTCACGGCTGATGGTACCGGAGAGTTGTAGTTCCTTGGCGATGCCGCGGTGTTCTGCCGGCCAGGTTCGGATATTCATCAGGGCCACGGCCCGGCGGCTTACCCGCAGACGCGGTACCTCGCCGTCGTCTTCGGCATCATCGCCATCGGAGGGAACGGGGATCAGATCCATGGCACAGATCGGACACTTCTCGTCGGGGTCAGGTGTACGCACCTGCGGATGCATCGAACAGGTGTACATCTGGGGGGCACCGGCTGACATTTCCTCTTGGGCAACGGCATGGTCGTGCCCAGCATGCGGGTCAGGGCTGCGAGCGCCGTGGCGACCAAGGCCATAGGCCACAAGCAGAAGCAGAATGCCTGCCAGCACACGAAACGATTTGGAGTGAATCAACTTATTCATGGGTTGGTCCTTGCTTTTAAGCCGCCCACCGGGCTTGTCCCGGTGGAGGCAGACGTTGAAATCGTCATGCGCTTCTTTTTTCTCAACTTGATTCACCACCGGGGCAAGCCCGGTGGGATCTGTGCGGAATCATGGTTCTTTCTCAAACAGGGTTTCGGGGTCGCCGAGGCAGCAGCCGATGTCGGCGAGGGCGATGCCGCGATCGGCTTCGGCTCTGGCTGCCAGGAGTTGTAGGTCGAGTAGGGTTCGATAGGCATCGATCATGCCGGCGAATTCCATGCGTCCATCGGCATAGGCTTGGCGGGCCACGCGAATGGCCTGTTGTGCCTGTGGGAGCAGGGATGTGTTGAAGCGTTCGAGGCGTCGGCTGGCGTCTTGGTATTGGGTGGTGGCCATGGCCAGTTCGGCACGTACTTGGTTGTGGCGGTTCTGGCGATCCTGCTGGCGGGCCTCCTGTTCGGCCTGCGCGGCCCGGCGTGCCGCCCGATACCCGCTGCGCCAGAGGGGAAGGGTTATGCCAGCCATGAGGCCCACATCCGTATCATCGCCTTGGCCTTCCATGCCCTCCATAACCATCCATTCGGCACCGATCATCAGGCGCGGCCAGCCCCGCCTGCGCGCAAGATGCACGGCATGTTCGGCCACCTCAATGGCGGCATCCATGGCCCGGAGTTCGGGATTCAGAATGTCCAACTGCGGAAGCAGATCCTCGAAGCGAATCGCGTCGGCAGGTGGTGCGGAAAAAGCGAGATTGGAAATCCATGGCAAGGGGGCATCGGGTTGAAGGTGCAGAAGCGCAGCCAGAACTTCGGATCGATACAGGCGCTGATCCTGCAATCCGGCGAGGCGGTCCTGTGCGCGTTCCTGTTCGATGCGGATCTTGATCCAATCCGGGTACTGCGTGCTTCCGGAACGATAGCGTGCCGTAATCACTTCCTGTAGCTCCTCGAGAAGCCGGACGTGTTCTGCCGTGCTCCGGGTGGCCTGCTCCAAATACTGGTATTCCATGAGGGCGCGCACGACGCGTTCAAACAAATCGAGGCGCTCGGCCTCGAAGGCGTGCATGGCGGCCTGGGCCCGGGCCCCGGCTTGATTGGTGCGCAAACGCAAGGTGCCCCAGGCAGGGAACATTTGCGAGAGGGACACCTTATAACGGGTATCCATCTGTTCCAGGAATAGTGTGCCGGTCAGGCTGGGATCTTCCAGTGTGCGTGCCTGCGGGACGCCCTCCAGGGCGGCCTCCCATCTGTGATAGGCAGCGCGCAGTTGCGGATTACGCTGGTAAGCCGCAGCCAGATAATCGTCAAGGCTGGTGAGGGTGGCGGGGTCAACCGTGTGCGAGGGAAAAGCCTCTCCGACCTCGGTGTGTGTTTGCCGTAGCGTTTGTTCGCGGGGTGTGGCACAGGCCGGCAGGAATACGAGGGCAGCCAGGGCGATGGGCCCTTTTAGCAGGGTTCTGTATACGTGTTGTCTGTTCGTCATGTGGGCTGCTTTGTGTCGGGCCACGCTGGAGCGTGGCGCTCCCAGGTTGCTGTTGGGCTTTGCTGCTGTTGGGCTTCGGGCAACGCTGGAGCGTGGCGCTCCCAGCATTTACGATTTATTTTTTTCTGGCACGCGGGCTGGTACAACGCCTTGCTCCTTGAGCGTCTTTAGTGCGGCTTCGGGATCGGCCTTGACGCGTCCAACGCAACCGCCGCAGCAGACATAGATGCGTTGTCCCTCGTGATCCACGTAGCGACTGCTGGGCGTCACGGTCATGCGTTTCATGATCGGGCAGTTGGCTTGTGCGGGGCCTTGCCCTTCTTCCGCGAGTTTCTCAACCGCCTCAGCAAAGTCAGCTTCTACCTTTGCCTTGCAAGGCGGGCAGCAGACAAAAATGCGTTTGCCCTCGTGATCTACATATTGCTTTTCATTGATGGCACCACCCATGATGGGGCAGGTGGTCTGGGGTTGGAGCTTTACCTCTTCTTTTTCTTCAGGTGCCTGGGATGTCTCGGCGTACAGGCTGGCGGTGGCGAATATTCCAGCTACTGCGATGGCGTACAATACTTTCATGAGTCGTCTCTCCTTGTTCAAACTGTTGTGCCTCGCCCGGTATTCGACCGGGAGAGGCACGCTTCAGGTTATTTG
>SLBU01000165.1 GCA_007126175.1 Kiritimatiellia bacterium | reverse complement strand
TGTCGTTTGGCGGATTCGACCGTATTGACCATGAGCATGGTGATGGTCATGGGGCCCACGCCACCGGGCACCGGCGTGAGCAGCGACGCCTTTTGCTTGAGGCCTTCGAAGTCTACGTCGCCAACGAGGCGAAAGCCGTTTTTCTTCGTATCATCAGGGATGCGGTTGACGCCGACATCGATGACAACGGCGCCGTCCTTGACCATGTCAGCGGTGAGGGTATTGGGCCTGCCGGCGGCGACGATGAGGATATCGGCTTGGCGTGTGAAGGTTGCCATATCCCTTGTGCCGGTATGGCAAATGGTGACGGTGGCATTGGCGTTTGGTTTCTTTTGCAGGAGCATATTGGCAACGGGTTTGCCGACAATATTGCTGCGTCCGACCACGACAACATGGGCACCGGCAATTTCGACGCCGCTACGGGCGAGCAGTTGTACGACGCCATGTGGGGTGCATGGCATGAAGCATTCCTGCCCGATCACGAGGCGCCCGACGTTTCCGGGGGTGAAGCCATCGACGTCCTTGTCGGGGCTGATGGTCCCGATCACGGCATCTTCGTCGATATGTTTGGGCAGCGGGAGTTGCACGAGAATGCCGTGAATCCGGGGATCGGCGTTCATGGTTTCGACTTTGGCGATCAGGTCGGCCTGGGAGGTATCGGCAGGGAGGCGGTTATCATCGGAATAGATGCCGGCTTCGGCGCAGGCTTTTTCTTTGGCGGTAACGTACGAATGGGAGGCGGGGTCCTCGCCCACGAGGATGACGCCGAGACCGGGCACAATGCCCTGTTCGCGGAGCTGGGCGACTTCCTGCTTGAGTTCTGCGCGCATGTCGGCGGCGACTTGTTTGCCATCGATGATTGTTGCTGCCATAGTACTATGTTCCTTTTTCGTGCTGTTTTTTTCCGTTAAGCGTAAGCGTTTACGTGTGTGCGTTTGCGTGTTTTAGAACAGCCCTGTAACTTTACCGGTTTTTACGTCAACGTCAATCCCGCGATAGGCGGGGTTGGATGCGGTACCGGGCATCAGTTTAATGGTTCCGGCCACGGGGACGACGAAGCCAGCCCCCTTGTAGACGAGCACATCCTGCACGGGAAGGATCCATCCACGCGGGCGCCCTTTCTGATCGGGTTCGTGCGAAAGGCTCAAATGGGTCTTTACCATGCAGGTGCCCATTTGGCTCGCTTCCGGATCGGCCTCGATCGCAGCGAGTTTGGCCTCAGCCGCAGGAGAGTAAGTGACGCCGTCGGCCCCGTAGACCTCGGTCGCAATCTTCTCGATGCGTTCTTTCTGGGACATGGATAGGTCGTAGAGATGTTGGAATGTGGAGGGTTCCTCGCAGGCGGCCATAACCTTTTCTGCAAGTTCGCGAGCCCCGGCACCCCCCTTTAGCCAGTGTTCGGACACGGCGCAAAATGCCCCATGTTCTTCGGCGATGGCGCGGATGGCCGCGACTTCGGCGGGGGTATCGGTATAAAAGCTGTTGATGCAAACCACGGGGCGGATCCCCGATTTTTTGACCGTCTCGATATGCGCAATGAGATTATCGCATCCTTTCGTTACGAGATCGACATTTTCCTGGCTGTAGGCTGTGTCGAGTGCCGCCCCGGGTTTCACCGCGGGGCCGCCGCCATGCATTTTGAGGGCGCGCACAGTGGCAACAATGACCACGGCATCTGGTTGCAGGCCGGAAAAACGACATTTCAGATTCCAGAATTTTTCAAAACCGATATCGGCACCGAAGCCGCTTTCGGTGACGTGGTAGTCGGCCAGTTTGGTGCCGACGAGATCGGCAATGATCGAGTTTTGGCCGATGGCGATATTGGCAAAAGGACCAGCGTGTACGAGTACGGGCTGGCCTTCGATGGTCTGCACGAGGGTCGGATTGAGGGCATCGACCATCCAAGCGGTCATCGCGCCATCGACCTCGAGGTCGGCGGTGGTGACCGGTTTGCCGCTTTTGGTGTAGGCCACGACGATTTTGCCCATGCGTTCGCGCATGTCAGCCAGGCTGGTGGTGACGGCGAGGATGGCCATGATTTCGCTGGCCACGGCGATGGTAAAGCCGGACTCCATCTCGAGCCCGTCCATGTGGCCGCCTTTGCCGATGGTGATGTTGCGCAGGGCTTGTGCACAAAAATCGATAATCCATTTGAACGCGACGCGATCAGGGTCGATATCGAGTCGGGTCAAGTTGCTTTTGGCGAGGCGGGCATCGTCGTAGTTGGCCTCGTGTTGCATACGGCTGGTGAGTGCAACCATGCCGAGGTTATGGGCGTTCATGATGGCATTGATATCGCCGGTGAGTCCGAGGGAGAAGGGGGCCAGCGGGATACATTGTGCGAGGCCACCACCGGCAGCCGATCCTTTGACGTTGAACGTGGGGCCACCACTGGGCTGGCGAATGGCGCCGATGACGCTCTTGCCTAGTGCGCCGAGCCCCTCTACGAGCCCCATGGTGGTTGTGGTTTTGCCCTCACCCAGGGGGGTGGGCGTAATGGCGGTGACATCGATGTATTTGCCGCGGGGCTTGTCCTTGAGGCGCTCGAGCACTTTGGCATAGTCGATTTTGCAAAGGTGGCGGCCCATCGGAATGATTTCTTCGTTGGCCAGTCCTGCTTCGTGGGCCACCGTAAGGATGGGTTTCATATGGGCTTCAGCTTGTTCGGCAATCTGCCAGTCTTTCAGTTTTGTGGGGTCGAGGTTCATGGGGTTTCCTTTCGGGGTTCTGGTTGCAGGTTTGTGGTCGATGTCATTTCCAGATATCCTTGAGTATGGGGTATTGGGTTTTGAAGCCGAGCAGGGCCAGGTAGAGTCCGTATTCGGGGTAGGTCGTACGGAGTTTTTCAAGATTTTCGACGGGCTCATAGGGGGTGTCTTCGGGAATTTCGTAGCCGACACATTCAGAGAGCAAGTGTAGTTTTTTGGACATCCATGCATCGATGATGACCGGCACGCCGAATTTCTTGAGGCCGTGCACGATGGGGTCATCGCCGATGACGGGTTGCGTGATGATGTATTCGGCACCTGCGGCGAGTTTGCGTTCCATACGCTCCATTTCATGCTCTGGCGGTTCATAGGGATTGAATGCAACGCCGCAACTGAAGGTGTTCGGGTATTCTTTCTGGATGAATTGGATCAACTCAATGGAAGTGACGGTTTTGCCATCCATGCCGATGGCATCGGGGGTGAGCTTAGGGAGACGCTCGCTACCGTCGCCAGAGATCGTCAGGAGGTATTTTACGCCGATATCGGCCGCCGTCGTGAGAATTTCGTCGAGGTGTTCGCGTGTGTGAAAGGTATTCAAGTGAATCACGAGCTGTTCGGGTTCGACGGGTAGATCCAGTTCTGGGAGCACCTCGGTGGTTTGGAAGCTGAGGTGCCCCATGGGGTTATCCGTGATGCAGGCTACATAGCCAGCCTCAATGACCTTCAAGTATTTTTCGGCAAACTTTTCGAGATCTTCTTCCAGTTTCTGGCTGTTTTGTTTGGGGGTGAGAATCTCGATATGGAATATTTTGTTGGCGATATGATCTTGCATAACGATCTGCGCTCCTGCTGGTGGTACGTTCGTTCCTGATAGGCTCTTGCTTACTGTTTCTGTTGGGCCTGCACCCCTCTGCATCCGTTACGCTGCAGCACGGCACAGGATTGCAGTATTCGGGAACCGATGCAATTTCGTATTGTATAAAATGGCATTCGTTTGGTACAAACGTGCAATCATGAAGGATTTTATCAAGACGCTAGGCACGGTTTTGGACACGTTTGGTCGCGTTTCGGGCCAGGGGGGGGTATTTCATGCATCGGATTCGGACCGGATGCGTTACAACCAGCAAACCTGCGCGTTTTGCGTGCATGCACTTTCGCACAGCGTGACGCGGGGTTTTTGTCGGTACGCCTGCCTGAGTGCGGGGATGCAGACGCTTTCTTCGGGGGAACCCCATTACCAGCGCTGCTGGGCGGGGCTGTTGTATGTTGCTGTGGCGGTATCGCCGGAAAAGGACTATCAGGGAGCCATTTCTTCTGGTGGGTTCTATGGGGAGGGCGAGGAGGAGGAGATTGCGACGTTGGTGGCTTCGCGGCTGCGGGCCGTTCCTGGCATTGCGTCCGCGCAGTTTGAGCAGCACCTATCCTCGTTGCGTCCGATTTCAACGGGCGCATTACGTGGTTTAGGATTGTTTTTGCTGGAGAGCACGTTTTCAGGCGGTTTGAATGTGGCGGCGGTCTTCCAGCGGCGGCATGCGCGCTATGAGCAGCAACGCAAGATTGCCGAGGCGTTGGTATCGTTGCGGGATCAAGAGGTGGAACCGCCCGATGTGTTTGGCGACACGTATCGTCTGGTGGCCTATCTGCACCGCCATGATTATGAGGGGGCGATGCAATTTATCTCGGGCTATCTGGCGCGGCTGCTGTTGGTGAGTCAATGGAATCTGCTTCGTTTGCGTGCCCACGTCCGGGTATTGGTGGCTGTCATTACGAGCCAGGCCGTGTTAGACGGGATGGACTGGGCCGCAGCCAGTAGCCGCGAGATGCTGATTTTATCGCGCATCGAAAAGGCGCAGGATGTGGAGAGCGTTTGCTATGAGGTTGCGGAGATGGTGCTGGCACATTTTCGTGCATCGCAGGTGGAAGATAGTCGATTGCCGCTGAGCGATAAAATTGTACAGTGGTTGCAGGGGCATTACCATGAGCGGGCCACGTTGCGCGAGGCCGCCCAGGCTGTGGGCGCGAGTGTCTCGGCGGTTTCGCATCGGTTGCCGCAGGAGACCGGCAAAACCTTTCGGCAGTTGCGGTTGGCGCTGCGCATCGCGGAGGCGAAACGATTGCTGGCCGAGACGGATATGGAAATCAGTGCAATCGCGGGCGCTTGTGGATTTACCGACCAGAGCCATTTCACGCGGCATTTCCGCCATCAAATCAATATGACGCCGGGATGTTTTCGGCGGATGTTGGCGGTTACAACCTAGCGCAGGTGGGTGAGGTGGTAGAGCCCGATGCTGCCGAAGACGATGTTGGAGAGCCACGCCCCCGTCCAGGGTGGAATGGTTCCGGTTGAGCCGAGCACGAGTCCGATTTGGGCCAGCGCGTAAAAACCTGCCATCATGGCAATGGCGCTGAAGACGGCCGACATCACGCCTTGGCGTGCGGTGCGCGCTCCGGCAGGAATGGCGAAGAGAATTACGATCACGGAGGCCCACGGCATAGCCAAGTGGCTGTGCAGGCTGTATTTACGTTCGTAGAGGTTGCGTTCGGGCATGTCCGGGTTGGTGCGAATGTAGTGGAGCATTTCGCGTCCATTGAGAAACTCCCAGGGGCGCGCGGCACTGGCAAGCATCGCGGGGGTTTCGCGAAAGTAGCGTATTTCCACGACGCTATTGGTATCCGCGCCGAGGGGCACGGCACGTCCGATCGGGTTGTCGGCCTCTCCGAAGCGTTGGACCATAGGGCTGAAAAACCACCATTGTCCGTCGAGATATTCCGCGCGAGGTGCGGTTAGGATAAAGCGTCGGGTACCGTCGGGGCGTTCTTGTTTGACTTCCACTTGCTGGAGCACCTGTGGGGTCTGGGGATCCATATATTGCACTTGCCAGCGTCGGTGCTCTGCCAGATTGAGGTAAATGCTGCGGTTTTCTTGTATTTGCATCTGGGTTTCGAAGCGGCTGCTTTTCATGTTCTCGGCCCATGCATAGGCACGCGGAACCCAGCACTCATCGAGGGTTCCTGAGAGAATGCTGAAAGCCAGGCCAATGGCCAGAAACGGGAGCATGAGGCGGTAGATACTGATGCCACTTGCGCGCATGGCGATCAGTTCGCTGTTGCGGGTGAGTCCGAAGAGCGTGTAGAGGGTCGCGAGCATGAGGGCTGCCGGGATCAGGTACCGCAGCATGGGGGCAAGAACAGAGAGATAAAAGCGTATAACGATATACCAGGGGGGGCGGGCATCGAGAATGCGGGATACATCGCCGAATACCTCGCTGATGACAATGATCATCATGAAGCCGCCCAGGCAATAGATTACGGGGCCGGTCAGTAATTTCACGATGTAGCGATCAATCAGTTTCATAGGCGTGCGGAATATGCGCGGTTGTTTCCTGGGACACATCTAAATATGGGGGCGTACTCACTTGTAGCCTGCATTCATACCTTTGTGGCGCGGCAGCGTCAAGTCATGGCTTGACTGTGTGCGTGAGATGGGGTAGGTTGCTGGCTCGTTTCAGGGGGTCGCCGGCACGCCTAGCCGGCACTGGCACGCGACATTTCCTGTGTTTACAAGCAAACAATGATAGATGGAGGTACGAGTATGGCAATTCAAATGGGTATCAATGGTTTTGGGCGGATCGGTCGTCTGGTGTTTCGTGCTGCGATGGAAAATCCGGCAATAGATGTTGTGGGGATCAATGACCTGTTCGATGCAAATCAGTTGGCGTATATGCTGAAGTACGACACGATCCACGGAACGTTCGAAGGAACAGTTGAAGCTGCTGAAGGGGCACTGATCGTCAATGGCAAAACGATTCGTCTGACGGCTGAGCGCGACCCGGCGAACCTGAAGTGGGGTGATGTTGGAGCCAAGTACATCTGTGAGTCGACCGGGTTCTTTTTGACGGAAGAGTCTGCTGCGGGCCACCTCCAGGCGGGTGCGGAGCGTGTGGTGATGAGTGCACCTTCCAAAGATAGTACGCCGATGTTCGTGATGGGTGTGAACCACAAGGAATACGCCGGTCAGAAGTATGTTTCCAATGCTTCCTGCACGACCAACTGCCTGGCACCGGTTGCCAAGGTGTTGCACGATAACTGGGGCATTGCCGAAGGTTTGATGACAACCGTGCATGCTACGACGGCCACACAAAAGACGGTCGATGGACCGGGTGGCAAGAAGGATTATCGTGGTGGGCGCGCTGCCGCTGGCAACATCATCCCTTCCTCGACCGGTGCAGCCAAGGCGGTTGGCAAGGTGATTCCTTCGCTGAACGGCAAGCTTACGGGCATGGCCTTCCGTGTGCCGACGTTGAATGTGTCGGTGGTAGATTTGACGGTGAAGCTCGATAAGCCCGCGGGTGCAGATACCGATGCTGCCTATGCCGCGATCAAGGCTGCAATGAAGGCTGCCAGCGAGGGCGAACTCAAGGGTATTCTCGGCTATACAGAGGACGATGTGGTCTCGAGCGATTTCAACCACGAGGTCAAGACATCCGTATTTGATGCGGGTGCGGGCATCATGTTGAACCCGAGTTTTGCCAAGATCGTTTCCTGGTACGACAACGAGTGGGGGTATTCCAATAAGCTGCTGGATCTGATTGTGCACATGGATACCGTTGCGTAAGGATAGTCATGAATAAGAAGACACTGAAGGATGTTACGCTCAAGGGGCGTCGGGTTGTGATGCGTGTGGATTTCAATGTGCCGATCCAGGATGGTGTGATTGGGGACGACACGCGCGTACAGGCTGCCTTGCCAAGTATCAAGCATATCCTGGAGCAGGGGGCAAGCCTCGTACTCATGAGTCATCTTGGTCGTCCCAAGGGCAAGGGGTACGAGGCATCCTTCAGTCTGGCTCCTGTTGCCAAGCACTTGGAGAAGCAGCTCGCAGTGCCGGTTGCCTTTGCTGCAGATTGTTTGCAGGCGGATGATGCTGTCAAGGCCTTACTGCCGGGGCAGGTATTGATGCTGGAGAATACGCGCTTCTATGCCGAGGAAGAGGGCAAGGTCAAGAAGACCGACGACATGGATGATGCCACACTGGGCCAGTTGAAGCAGGAGATGAAAGCCAAGCAGCAGGCTATGGCGCAGAAGCTGGCTTCTTACGGCGATTTGTTCTGTAACGATGCCTTTGGTACGGCGCATCGGGCACACGCCTCGACGGCCGTAATCTGCCAGTACATGGACGAATGCGTGGCCGGATTCCTGATGGAAAAGGAAATCAACTATCTCGGCCGTGCGGTCGAGAACCCGGAGCGTCCTTTTGTTGCCATTCTGGGGGGCGCGAAGGTAAGCGATAAGCTTGCGGTGGTGCGCAACTTGCTGACGAAAGTGGACGTTTTGATTGTGGGTGGCGGTATGGCCTACACTTTCCAGAAGGCATTGGGCAAGAGCATCGGCGACTCGCTCTGCGAGGATGATCAAGTGGCCTATGCTGGCGAGATGCTGGCCGATGCCGAAAAGCGCGGCGTGAAGTTTCTGCTGCCGGTGGATAATGTTGCGGCGGATCGTTTTGCGGCGGATGCCGAGACGCAAGTGGTCTCGGGCGGGATCCCGGACAACTGGATGGGCTTGGACATCGGGCCCGAAAGTGTGAAGGCATTCACCGAAGCGCTGCAAGGTGCCAAGACGGTGCTTTGGAATGGTCCGATGGGGTGTTTTGAGATGGAAGCATTTGCTGCTGGAACGCGGGGCATCTGCAAGGCAGTTGCGGAAACCCATTCGATTAGTATCATCGGCGGCGGGGATAGCGTGAGTGCAGTTAACCAAAGCGGTCTTGCGGATCAAATGGCGCACATCAGCACGGGTGGTGGTGCGAGTCTGGAGTTTCTAGAGGGTAAAGTGTTGCCGGGGGTGGCGGCACTTACGGATAAGTAGAGAACGTTTTGAGAAAGTGATCCCACCGGCCCCGACTCTACAAGAGGTCGGGGCGGCGGTAACGTTTGAGGTTGGAAAGGAAAGGATACGGCATGAAGTTCAGGAAGCGGATCATAGCAGGGAACTGGAAAATGAACAAGACCGTGAGCGAAGCCACGGAGCTTGCGGTGGCGATCCGGCAGGAATTAGCCGAAACCAGTGATGTGGATGTGGTGCTCTGCCCCCCTTTCACGGCACTTGCGGCGGTGGCCGAATCCTTGGAAGGCTCGACGATCAGCTTTGGTGCCCAGAACATGCATTGGGAAGCGTCGGGGGCGTATACCGGCGAGATTTCACCGGTCATGTTGCGCGGGCTGTATTGCCATTATGTAATTTTGGGTCACAGTGAGCGGCGGACGTACTTCGGGGAAACGGATGAAATCGTGAACCGCAAGGCGCAGGCTGCGCTGGCCTCAACGCTACGCCCCATCGTGTGTGTGGGGGAGACGTTGGAAGAGCGGGAATCCGGTAAGCACATTGAAATCGTAGCGAAGCAGGTACATGGGAGTTTAGCAGGTATTGCCGAGGCAGATCTGAAGAATACCGTGCTCGCATATGAACCGGTCTGGGCGATTGGTACCGGGTTGACGGCTTCTCCGGAGCAGGCCCAGGAGATGCATGCCTGTATCCGCAAGGAATTGGCCGTACTTTGCAGTCAGGATGCTGCAGATAGCGTGCGGATCCAGTACGGTGGCAGCATGAAGCCGTCGAATGCGGCTGAACTCTTGGCGCAGCCGGATATTGATGGTGGTCTGATCGGGGGTGCCTCGCTTGAGGCCCGGTCATTTGTGGAACTGGTGAAAATCGCAAAAGAGCGCAACTGAGAGTGTTATCATGGGTGTGTTATATAGTTTCCTGATTGTGTTGGAGATGTTGGTCTGTGCATTGCTGATTGTTGTGATCTTTATGCAGAAGTCCAAAGGTGGCATGGGTGGCAGTGCCTTTGGCGGTGGGGCAGGGGAAGCAATTTTCGGTTCGCGCATGGGGAATGTTTTGACGAAGGCGACCGTTGTCTTAGGCGTGATATTTCTGGCCAATACCTTGGTGCTGACGGTGATGACCTCGCGTCGTGGTGCCGGCGGTTCTGTGATGGAGTCCGCGCCGCGTCGTGCAGCGCCGCAGCAGGCTGCACCCGCGCCCCCTGGTGATGGGGCCGGTTGGATGGGGCAGGAAATGCAACCGGATATGGATCTGCCGATTGCCGTGGATATACCCGATCAGGGTGCTGACGCCGCCGGGGCCATGGGTGAGGATGTTCTGGTGATTCCGCCAGCAGAGGGGGCTGACGTGCCGCCGATGGATCCCATTGTGATTCCGGATGCGGAGCCGTCAGAGGCGCCCGATCCCGACGCATCGGATCTTGGGCAATAACGAGTGCTGGATCGTCTACGGCGGGCATCTGGAAGGTGTGCGCATGTTTTCTGCAATCTTTGTATGGATCGAGACGGGCGCATCCTGGATTGCCTGGGTGGTGCTGCTGGTTGCCTTTTTAGTGTTGGCTAAGAGCGCTGATGCTTTTGTTGAGAGTGCGGTTGGTTGGGCGACTTGGTTGCGTGTTCCCAAGCTGGTGATTGGATTGATTCTGGTCTCGTTTGCCACCACAGCTCCGGAGTTGAGTGTTTCTGTGATGGCGGCCCGCCATGGCAACCCGGAGATGGCTTTGGGCAATGCGATCGGTTCGGTGATCTGCAATTGTGGGATTGCGTTAGGTCTGTGCGGCCTGCTTTCGCGCAATCCCGTTCCAGTGCTGCGGCGTGTTTTTCTGAATACGGCATTTTTTCTGTTGCTGGCCTGTCTGTTGCTGCTTTTCTTTGTCTGGCGCGATCAAGTGCTCGGGCGTTGGGAGGGGGTGGGGCTGCTGGTGGTATTTGTGGCGTATCTGGGGGTGCTGTTCCACCAATATCGCAGTGGCGACATGCAGGAGCTTGTTGTCACGGAGCGTATTGCGCTCCCTCGCTCTCGCTCGCTGTGGTATTTGACGGGTGCCTTTGTGCTGGGGCTCGGAGGTGTGATTCTGGCCAGTCGCTTTGTGGTGCTATCGGCGGTGACCTTGGCAACGCGTCTGGGGGTGCCCGAGTCCATCATTGCGTTGACGTTGGTGGCATTGGGTACATCGGTGCCTGAGGTGGCCACGAGTGTGACTGCTGCGATCAAGGGGGAGGGGGCCCTATCGGTGGGAAACATTCTGGGAGCCAACATCATGAACATTTGCTGGGTGGCAGGTGCCTCGGCCATCGTGAACCCGTTGCAGATCAGTCCAAGGGAGATGGTGCTGATGTTTCCCGCCTTGTTTTTGATCGTATCTAGTGCGATGGTGTTTTTGTATACACGCGAGAGCTTAAGTCGGATTGAAGGCGCCGTGTTGCTGGGGGGCTATGGTCTTTATATGGTGAGCTTTTTTGTGGTGTGATCATCGTTGCAGGGTTGCAGGGGTGTGGGAATATCCCGTGACCACGGAGCGGTCACCGGGGAGAGAAAAAGGGGCTTCGGTCTTCAGGCTGATAGTATGGAAACGTGGATAACGAGTGATGTGCATTTGGGGGCGCGGCAATGCCGGGCGGTCTGGTTTCGTTCTTTTTTGGAGCAGGTGCCCCGGGATGTGCGCCTGGTGTTGAATGGGGATGTAATCACGCGCCTGCGGGGGGAAACATCCCTGCCCTCGGAACATGCGGAAGTTCTGGATGTGCTGCGGCACCTTTCCCGGCGGCAGGAGGTGATTTGGATTGGCGGCAATCATGATCGCAAGCAGCGCTTGCGCGGCGAGCACAACATCCAATACCGAGATGATTATGCGTTGGGAAAAACCTTATACATTGTGCATGGCGACGGCTTCGATCATTTGTCGTGTCGTTTGCGCGTGATCTTGTTGCCTGTCAGGGTGATCTATGAGTTTTGCACGCGGGTGATCGGTTCACAGACCCATGTGACCGATTTTGCGAAGTTGTTTCCAGCCGTGTACGAGATTCTGAATGGGCATGTGGTGCGTAATGCCACTGCCTATGCCCACGCGCATGGTTTTTCCGCCGTTACGTGCGGGCATACCCATCATCCCGGCGAGCGATCTGAAAATGACGTAACCTATTACAATACAGGGTGTTGGACGGAGGATAGTGCGCAGGTGTTGGTGGTGGGAGCCGATGGCAGCTTGCGGTTATGCCCGGTCAGGGCGGATGGACAGGTGTAAACGGTACCGGCAATCGTTTGTCAAGGAAGCGTAAAATCTTTGTCTGCAGGCAAGGTCGGGGTTGAACATCCTTCCAAACTGTGGCACGGTATATAAGTGTAGCGATATTACTGATTTGATTTTGTGCTCGATGGTATACTTACAATAAGGGGGTCCTACGTGACTATTGGCCCATTTGCGTTTCGGCGATTCCTTGGTGCTTTACTTGCTCTGGTTGTGATGGCGGTGTCGAATGTTCGTGCGGGGCATCCGGCGATGCCTGCGATTCTGGCCCAAAAGAGCACGGTGGTCTGGCATGCCTTGGATATGGACAACCTGAATCCTGAATAT
>SLBU01000020.1 GCA_007126175.1 Kiritimatiellia bacterium | reverse complement strand
TGCCATTTCTTCCATGGCATTCTTCTCGGTATAGCTCTTGGCATGCCAGTTCCAATGGTGTCCATCGTTCGTAAATCGCGGAATCACATGGAAATGCAAGTGGGGCACGACTTGGCCGGCTGCCGCACCATTGGCTTGATGCAGATTCACCCCGTCTGCCCCGAGTGCCTGCATATGCGCCTGCATTACGCGTTGGACGGTTTGCAGGCAGGCCGTGAGGATGGCAGGCGGCGCTGCGGTGAGAGGATCAATGTGCTGGCGTGGAACCACGAGGGTGTGTCCCTTGACAATGGGGCCAATATCCAGAAACGCAATCGTCAGGTCGTCCTCATACACCCGGCAGGACGGCAGGGCCTTGGCCACGATTTTACAAAATATACAGTCTTGCATGAGCGGCTCCAATCTTTCGGTTTACACGCTTCTCATATAGGTGCAGGTTGCCTTGTTCTGGCGGGTTCGTCAATCGTGTTCGTTGCTCGCCAGTCTGTAACTTCATTGTTTGTAGCCTGCTTTCGATGTAAGCAGGCTCGTGCGTTGATCGTGAATAGACAGCCCGTGAAAAGCCCTCGGGACACTCCACGGATACCACATGCACCAAACACGCCCAGCCGCGCTTTCGGCCCGCCTACGCCAAGGCTCCGTCGGACAGGCTCCAGCGGGCTACACTTTTTCCCACCGAACCTCAAGTTTCACCCCCGCATCATCTGGCCACCCAAATGCCCCTGCTAACGTCTGTCATGTAAAGGTGGCTTCAAAAAGTGCCATTCGGGACTGCCCCCTTTTTTCGGGGGGTGGGGCGGTTTTGGCGTTGCGTTTTTTTTGGGGAGCGCCTAGATTGCGGGCCATGCGTACGGAAGAAGAGATGGTTCGTTTTGGGGATTTGTGCCGGATTCTGGGCAAGTCGCCGGTGTATGTGCTGCGGTTGCAGCAGGCGCTGGATTTGTATGTGCCGTCGGCGCAAGCGGGGTATGGTCGGGCCTATGTGTGTTTTCTGGAGAAGATTGTGGCGTTGCGAACGTTTGGGATTGCGCTGGCGGATATTGCGGATCTCTTTGCCAAGGAACGACGCTTGTTGGAATTGTTACGGTTTGATGCGTTGAGCGATTCGCCGACGTGGTACCTGGATGGTTGCGGTCGCCAGCCGCGTGAGCAGGGCGATTGTCTTTTGTTGTGCGGGTATAGCTTGGGGTTTTCGATTGATACGCCTTCGTATCAGCCAAATCTTGATTTTGGCAAGCGGGATGACCATTTGTTTGCGGGGCACGAGATGGGGGAGGATATCTACCGGAGTCTGGAGCTCTATCGGGCACAGGCGGCCAAGCTTTGTGCGCGGATTTCACAGGAGATTCCGGTGTTGCAGAATGCGCTCTATTGGGGGGAGCGCTACTTCGAGCGTGTTGGCGCTCAGGGTAAGGGGTAATGCCAGGTGTTGCCGGCCAGTTGTTTGCTGGTGGCAAAGGTGTAGGTGGTATCTCCGGCCTGCAATAGTACCTCGCGATCGCCGATATCCAGTTTGATGGGGCATTGTGTGCGCGTATGCAGCAGGTTGGCGAGTAAGATGGCTTTTTCGAGGCCGTCGCCGCGCTGGAAATTCCAGACTTCATCGGGCTGTGCGAGGCGGGCATCTCCTTCGTAGATGGATGCGGAGGGAATGTTCTGCACGAGCGGGAAAAGCGCTTCGAGGGGTGTTTCGTTGGTGGCGGCGCAGCATACGGGGTTGCGTTCCAGGCAGGCTGTGAGATAGGGGGCGGGATCGATGGTGGCGAGGTCGCGATAGGCATGGAATGCCAGGGCGACGGTTTGGTTTGTGGGGCGTATGGCCGCCAGATGTGCGATCATGGTTTCGCGGTCCATGGCAGGATCAAGGGCGATGGCTGTTTCGCGTTGGGCAAAATCGTGTGTGCGGGGATCGGGGAGTCGTGGCTGGACGTTACAGAAGCGGATCAACGCTTTCAGGGCCAGTCGTGCATCGAGACAGTCGCAATCGAATTGCTGTTCGAGGGTTTTGATATCGTCGGCGTTGCTGAGGTCGATATTGTGTTGGTCGATGAAATCCTCCAGGTCATTCAAGACGATCCGGCGTGCAATCTGCCGGCATTCGAATTCTTCGCGTTCGATTTCGGCCAGCAGTTTGGGGCGGGTATTGTCGGTGACTCGATACGAGCTGCCATTTTCATAGGCGAAGGCTTTTTCCACGGGAATGTAGCAGGGGGTGCCGGCATGTTCGCTGCGCAGTTGGAAGCATTTTTGGTCTTGGGGGGCCTGCCGGATAAAGTTTCCAAGGATTTCCTTGTTCAAGGGGGTTTGCAGGAATGCGTGCAGGGCGGTGGAGAAATGGTTGTATGCATCGCGGTCAATGGATGCCTCTGGATAGATCGTGTGGATCGTTCCGGAAACATGGGAAACTATGGTCACGCGTTCATTTTCGAGTGCGCGGCGGGCCTGTGCGGAAAGGGCGGTGCCATTGAACCACATGTTCTTGGTTACGAGGCGCCGGTTGTTGGTGAGAATGCCGTCGTTTACGAGCACGAAGTTTTGGGAATGCAGGGGGGTGGCGAGCAGGAAGATGTCTTCCAACGGGATTTTTGCAATGAGGAAAAGGGCGGCGGCGTACAGTGCGGCCAGGGAGACGCATTCGCCTGCGCCGGTTGGGTAGTCGGGGCGGTGGCGGAAGGCATCCATGGCCTCGACGGTTTCGGTTTTCCAATAGGGGATGATATTGCCTTCGTATTTATCGAGACCGAAGTGGGTGCGAATATCGATGTCGAAGTAGTATTTGTCGCCCTCGTAGCCGAAGAGTGCGTTGGATTGGCTGAGGGTCTCGCGATCGATAAAGTCGCTGAAACGGGCCAATTCGGTTTCGGCATTGGTGAGGCCCCAGGTATCGAGATCCAGGTTGAAGTCGTAGTGATCCATGATGTACTGCTTCAGGCGGGTAATGCGTTTATAGGGCTTCATTGTGTCGATGCCTTCAAACCAAGGGTCCTCGCGCCATTTCCAGATGCAGGGCGACATGATGTTGGCCAGTACGAGGCTGAACATCAAATCGGGAAAGATAAAGATCTCCATATCGGATAGCGTGATGGCGGATGAGGCCTTTTCGAGGTTGCGATCATGCATGGTTGCGTCTCCTTTTGGGGGGCATTGTAATGGCAGCGGTTGAATTACCCAAGCGCGAAAGTTGAGGCATGGCAGAGGGGAACCGTGTGCACGGTCGGCAGGACGGGAGAAGGTGCGCTGGTGGGGCTGGATGGATGGCGGTGGTGTGCTGGTGGGACG
>SLBU01000059.1 GCA_007126175.1 Kiritimatiellia bacterium | reverse complement strand
TGTGCTCTGGTGTCCGGAGGCAGATAAAAAGATTCGTTTGGTCGGTACTGGTCAAGAAAGGCCCGATCGTAGCCGACAGGCTGTCGGTGCTGGATTGGCCCTGCAACGTGTTTCCGGATGTCTGCGGCCTCTGTTGAGAGGGAAAGACTGGCGGCGTGCGCAACGTAATCTGCTGCATAGGGTTCGGCGTGTGTTTCCCGGATAGCAGAATTGGTTTGCAGATGGGAGGATGGTACACGATAGCGCCGCGCGGGACCATTGCCGACAGGTAGCAACCGGTTGCGGGCAACAAGTCTGGATAGATGACGTTGCAACGTGCGGCGCGGTGGCGGAGTTTCAAGCACAGCCTGGAGGTCATCTAGAGAAGCGCCTTGCGGGAACTGGCGCACAGCCTGGATGATCGGTTCTAGCTCTTTTTCCTGTAGTTTCTTTGGCATTGCGGTTCTATTATGGCGCAATCAGCAGAAACGCGCCATATAAAAATTTATATGGCGCGATATGTTGATCGCGCCACATAAGCATCGCTTTTATGTCGCGTTCCTGTTGGTTTTTATTATGTTGGCTTCTTGAACCAGCCTTGGGTGCGGTTGGCGAATTTGACGAGGGAGAGCATGACGGGCACTTCGACGAGAACGCCGACAATCGTGGCGAGCACGACGGGGGATTGTACACCGAAGAGCGAGATGGCCACCGCGACGGCCAGCTCAAAGAAGTTGGAGGCTCCGATCATACCGCCGGGAGCAGCGACATCGTGCGGCAGGCAGAGCTTCTTGCCAGCCAAGTAGGCGATGAAGAAGATCAGGTAGGTTTGGATGATCAGAGGAATCGCGATCAGCACGATGTGCAGTGGGTTTGCCAGAATCATTTTTCCCTGGAACGAGAAGATCAGCACGAGGGTGAGCAGCAGACCGCTGATCGTGACATTGCTGAATTTCGGCAGGAAGGTGTTGTTGAAGTAGTCCATCCCGTGCGCTTTCACGACATGTGCGCGTGTTAGCATGCCACCTACCAGTGGAATGACGACAAAGAGGAATACGGAAAGAAACAGCGTCATCCAGGGAACCTGAATACCGCCGACCCCCAGCAATAGAGCTACAATCGGCACAAAGGCAACGAGAATGATGAGATCGTTGGTGGCGACCTGCACGACGGTATAGGCGGGATTTCCGCGGGTCAGGTGGCTCCATACAAAGACCATGGCTGTGCAGGGGGCTGCACCCAGCAAAATGGCGCCGGCCAGATAGTCCTTCGCCAGCTCCGCCGGGATGAGGTTCTTGAAGACGACATAGAAAAAGAAGGAGGCGATTGCGAACATCGTAAAAGGTTTGATCAGCCAGTTGACCACCCAGGTGACAAAAAGCCCTTGCGGGCTCTTGCCGACATTCTTGATGCTGGTGAAGTCGACTTTCATCATCATCGGCCAGATCATCAGCCAGATGAGGACGGCAATCGGCATGGATACATTGGCATACTCGAATTTGCCCAGAAAGTCTGGGATTGCCGGCAAGAAGCGCCCGATCAATATGCCGCCAATCATGCATAGTGCGACCCAGACGGTCAGGTATTTGTCAAAAAAGCTGATGTCCAGTTTCTTTTTCTTTTCCATTGCGTACTCCTTTGGTTTTGTTGTGCGATCTTTTGTGTCACACGTGGATCTGTTGCAATTTGCTTAAGTTTGCTTCGCCAGCCAATTCCTCACCGATCCACGGGGCTAATACAGTATGGGCTGACAAGTCACGGCAGACTTCCTCGATGTATGTCAATTCGTGCTGCCCTTTGGTGATCAGTACGGGATCGCGTGTGCCTGTGGCGGCAAAGCTGCGATTGATGATCCAGCCGTAGGGCGTGATCCCTGCGCGCTGCAAATCCCCTTGCAGGGCCGCTGCTTCGTGCACGGGCGTGGCCTCCGGGAGGGTGACAATCAGCATGCGGGTAAATTTCGGGTCGCGGATGCGTGGCAGCAATTCCTTGACGGCTTCCGGTAGATCCTCGGCCGACCGCGAGACTTCACGATGATAGGCCTGTGTGGAGTCGAGCAGTAGCAGGGTGTGGCCTGTCGGGGCTGTGTCGAGCACGATGAATTGCTCCTTGCCGCGGGCGACCGTATGGGCAAAGGCTTGAAATACGGCAATCTCCTCAATGCAGGGCGAACGCATTTCCTCTTCGAGAAGTTCCATATCCTGCTCGGAAAGAATGCCCTGGTTCTTTGCCAACACGCTTTCGACATAGTGTTCAGTTTCGGCTTTGGGGTCGATCCGGGCGACATCGATATTCGTGTGTGCGGTTCCTAGCGTTTCTGCGATATGGGCGGCGGGATCGGTTGTCGAGAGTAATACGGAATGTCCGCGTTGTGCCAGTTCGGAGGCGATCAGGGCAGCCATGGTGGTTTTCCCCACGCCGCCTTTGCCCATAGTAAGGATAACGCCCTTGCCGGGGGCAGCCAGTTCATCGAAGAACTTCTTCCAGTTGTTGAGAGGGGGAAGAATAATCGCGTGTCCGGCTAGGGCATTCCGGGGAGTATCCGGTTCATTTCTACTGACGCTTTGTAATGCCGCCATACCCATAATGCCTTCTGCGCGGAAGGGCACCCGGTATCGAGGCAGCTTCTTGAGCGATGCGGGAATCTGCTCTAGCATGGTGCGCGAGAGCTTTGCAAAGGCTTTGGCGGTGGGATCGTCCGAATCAGTGATAAATAGTCCATTGACGATCAGGCATTGATTGGTCATGCCTTGCTCTTGCAGCTCGGCTGCGGCACGGGCCGCCTCTTTCAGGCTCATGGCATCGGCGCGCGCGACGAGTGCCAGACGCGTCTGTCGGGGATTCCGGAGTGCTTTGATAACCTTCTCGAACAGTATCTGCTGTT
The DNA here is from genome assembly GCA_007126175.1 of Kiritimatiellia bacterium. Taxonomy (GTDB): domain Bacteria; phylum Verrucomicrobiota; class Kiritimatiellia; order UBA8416; family UBA8416; genus T3Sed10-140. The sequence goes on along the minus strand of SLBU01000059.1, from coordinate 9,349 downwards.
CGGCGAGCCCGGAAAGGGGTCCCAGACAGGAACTACCGGTTTTGTTATCGGCCATGAAGTTTGTCCAGGCTGCCGGGAGGTTCAGAAGGCGCAGGGTATGGCCGGTTGGGGCGGTATCAAGTACGATATGCTCGTATGTCGCAACGGACTGCTCATCACCAATGAATTTCGAGAATTCATTGAATCCGGCAATTTCGACCGTGCAGGCCCCGGAGAGTTGTTCTTCCATTTGCTGAATGGATGCATCGGGCAGTACGCCGCGATAGGGGCCGACCATACGTTCGCGGTATTCAGTGGCGGCCTGCAGCGGATTGATATTCATGGCCTCGAGTCCGTCTGCTCCGGCCACTGGCACGGGCTTGGAATCCAGTGGGCAGCCCAGTACCTCGTCGAGATTGGATGCCGGATCTGTACTGATGAGCAACACTTTGCGGCCGAGCGCGGCGAGCCCGACCGCCGTTGTGCAGGCCATCGAGGTTTTGCCTACACCGCCTTTGCCGGTGAAGAAAATAAACTTTGGTGCCGCATGGATGAAATCTTGCATACCATTCCTCCCGGGGTGCTCAACCGCAGCAGCAGTCCGGGCCACATTTTGTCGTCGGTTGCTCGTTGTTTATGCCCTCAGCCGTGGCCGGCAGCCCGGCAACTTCGCATAATTCGTTGCGTGTGGGATAGCAGCCTTTGCTGACCAGTGCGCCATCGCACACAATCAACGGCAGGCAGGTGTTGCCGTCCTCGTCGAGGGCCTGTTTCACGATTGTGTTTTGTACAAATGCGGCAGGCTCGGTCGAAAGGTTGTAGCGTTTTACTTCCACGCCATTTTCCTTCAGATGTTGCAAGTCTCCGGAAAACTGCACGAGTTTGGGGTCTACGCTGGTGCCACATACCCCGCTCGAGCAGCACATCGGCGGATCAAATACTTCCATTATCTTATGCATGTTCCAGTACTCCTTTTGAAAAATCCCGCATGGCCGACATCGCGCCTTTCTCGACCATGTGGCCGACGGCGATGGCTTCGCGGATTTCGTCATCGGTCAAGCCGGCTTCGCGGGCCTTGTTTACATGGTAGGTGAGACAGGGTTGACAATGCGCGCATACGGATGCGCCGAGTGCAATCATCTCTTTTGTTTTCTCGTCCATTATAGTGCCTCCGGTAGGGTTTCGATAAAGGTTTTGATTTCGTCTCGGACGCGGCGGTAGCCGTCGAGCTGGGCTTCTTCGCTGGCGCCCTCGGCGGCGAGGGCACGGGCGAGGGCGGGGGGATCCTCGAAGCCGACATGCACCACCTTGGCCTGGCCGGGGAAGATCGGGCAATTCTCGTTGGCGTGGCCGCAGACGGTCACGACGTAATCGAACGGGATGTGGAGCAGATCCTTCACGTTCTCGGACGTGTGGCCGGAAATATCGACGCCGGCTTCGGCCATCACCTTGACGGCATTGGGGTTCAGGCCATGCGTTTCGATACCGGCCGAATAGGCGTTGATTGTATCGGCCTTGAGATGCCGGGCCCAGCCTTCGGCCATCTGGCTGCGGCAGGAATTACCGGTACAGAGGAATAGTATGTTTACTTTATCGCTCATGGTGTTTTCCTTATATGTTTTTCCTTATGCTGCCCACCGGCCTTGTGCCGGTGGAAGCAAACGTTAAGAGTGGTTGGCCTGCTCTGGCTAAACTTTCTTCACCACCGGCATCCCGACCCTACAAGAGGTCGGGACCGGTGGGATCGCATTCGTTGCAGCCAGTTATTTTTTTTACTCTGCTTTGATCCTTCTTGATTTCGGGGTCTTTCGAAAGGGGGGACGCTAGCCATTCGCGAACATGGGCGGGGAAGGTAGGGCTGAGCTTGTAGAACACCCAGCGGCCCTCTTTGCGGCTCGCGACGAGGTCGGCGCGAATGAGTAGTCCCATATGGCGCGAGGCGGTGGCACCACTCACGCCGAGCATCTCGCTGATCTGGCAGGCGCATAGTTCATTCGCATGCAGTAAAGCGGCCACGATCCGCAGGCGGTTGCGGTCGGACAACGCTTTCAGTTGGTCTAGTATTGCATTCATGCGACACACAATACTTGCATGGTTAGCTAACTGTCAAACAAATAATTGGAATTGCTCACCAACTTCTTACGTTTCCCCCCGCATTATCCGAGCGCGCTCGGGGCCGCGGGTAATCTGTCGCCCTCACGCGGTCCATGCGCCGCCGAGGAGGCAGTCGATGGCATCTGTGATCAGGTGCCAGAGGCATCCTAGGGAGACGGCGCGCCAGCGCCAGGAGGGAATCAGCAGCAAGGCGGCATAGCCGATGCCGGCCCAGATGGTGTGCAGGGGATGAAAGCCGATACTGCAGCGGTTCGGATCGTAGATGGGGTCGGCGAGGAGGTGATCGAGATCGATGAGCATGGTAGCCAGCATGATCAATCCTGCTTTGCGCCAGTTTTCTTTCCAGAGCAATCTGGCGAACAGAAAGGGGACTATGAGGTGAAACCCATAGTGGACGATGTATCTGAATATTTCGGTAGCGGCTTGCATGGGTTATTCAGGGGGTGGGCGATTCCCGACAAGCAAGAGTATACCGCCGATACCTCCCGCAATCCGGAGTCCGTTGGATAGGGTGTGTCGTTTGGTGTTCATGATTTGTGGGCGAGGTAGATGCCGTTGGTGGCGGTGGCATTCTGCATGGGGTTGGGGAAGGTGATGGTGTGTCCTTCGGCTTGGCCGAAAACGGTTTCGAGGCGTGTAAGAAATGCTGTGTCGGGCGGCTCATTGGACCAGAGTCCGAAGATGCCGCCAGGCTTGAGGAAGCGAGCAAATGCGGCAAGCCCCTCAATCGTGTAGAAATCCGCATGAGCATCGGATAGTAGAAGTTGGGGAGTGTGGTCGATATCGAGCAAGATGGCGTCGAATGTTTTCCCGGGGAGGTCGGGGGAAAATCCCGTTGAGCGGGCCAGGGCAAAGAAATCGCCGTGCAGGTATTGGCAGCGGGGATCTTCGGTGAGGGGTTTGCCATTGGGCACGATGCCGCGTTGATGCCAATCGATGACGGGGGCCAGCGCTTCTACCACGGTCAGGTGTTGTACACGTGGATCTTGCAAGGCGGCAGCGGCGGTATAACCGAGGCCTAAGCCGCCCACGACGATGTCGAGCGCCTCGCCTTGCGTGCGTTCGAGCACCAGTTGGGAGAGTGCCACTTCGGCATCATAGAACAGGCTGGACATCAGGTATTCGTCGTTGAGTTTGACTTCGTAGACTTCCTGGTCGTTGAGGGCGGCGATCCGGCGTCGCTGCAGAATGAGTGGCCCCATAGGGCTTACGACGTAATCGAGTTCCTCGAACCAAGGTTTCATGATCTTCTCGTTCCAGTTGGACCTGTTCGCCAATCAATCGTTTCAAGTACGTCGCGCAGATGCACCTTTAGATCAGCAATATCTTCACCTTGCGTCCAGTGGTCAGGATATTCATTGAGGTATCCGAGATAACGTCCATCGGCCTCTTTCCAAATATGTAAATGATGTTTTCACAAAGGATAGTATCTCAAAATTCGACTCGCTTTGCCAGTAATTTCAAAGTAAAGAACGGAGAGATCATCGCTTCATTCATTCCCGTTCGGCAAATTTTCGCCGCTTGTCTTAGGAACCTGATCAGCGAAAGCAAGAAGTTCGGTCGCTCTATTGGAAAACTCTTCGAACATACTGCGTTCATTGATCATTCACATCACAGATGAAATGTCCCTGTTGTACTGGCGATAGCATACTTTTCATGCTAAAGCTTTTCATCTCAATGGGATTATGCTTGGCTAGCGCAATGAATTTCGCAGACTTACAACCAGAATGGACGCAACAAGTTGAAACGGCTGTGGCATACAGGCGGGAGCTGCACCGCATACCGGAGCTGCCATGGTGCGAGTTTCAAACGGCAGCAAACATTCGTGACACACTGTCACGCATGAGTATTTCGTGGCGCGCTTGCGCAGGAACCGGAACCCTTGCAACAATTGCCGGTGGCGCAGGCAAACATATCGCATTACGTGCCGATATCGACGCGCTACCGATAAAAGAAGATAGTGGCGTGCCCTGGCAATCGCAACATGATGGCTGCATGCATGCTTGTGGGCATGATGGGCATACCGCCACGCTCATGCTGGTTGCCGCGGTCTTGAAGCAACAGGAAGCCACCCTGCCAGGACCTGTCAGTCTGTTCTTCCAGCCAGCCGAAGAAGGAGGCCACGGAGCCAAGCGCATGATCGAGGACGGCGCGCTCACCGGCATTGACGCAATCTACGGATGGCACAACTGGCCCGCCCTGGCACTGGGAACCGGCTACTGCCCGGACGGCCCCATCTTTTCCGCCAATGCGTCATTCAACATTAAGATCTCCGGCCAAGGTGGTCATGCCAGCCAGCCGGAAGCCTGCCACGATCCGGTATTAGCGGGTGCTGCCGTCGTCATGGCCTTGCAGCAAATCGTCAGCCGTCGTGGCGCGCCACAATCCCCTATGGTCGTTAGTGTCACCTCATTCGATGGCGCCAGCAATCCAACCGTGATTCGCGACCACGTTACCATCGAAGGCAGCATACGAGCAGCAGACACAAGCGTATGCCACCAAATGGGAGAGTGGATACGCCAGATTGCCGAGCCCGTCGCGGTGGCCTATGGAACCACAGCGGATTGCGCCTATTATCCTCGCTATGGCGCAACCGTGAACCATGCCGCGACCGCAGCCGACGTTCGTGATGCCATCAACAAATATCTTGGCGTACAACCCGAACCAGCCATTGCTTTCCCGCTCATGGCCAGTGAAGACTTCAGCTACTACCTCGAAAAAGTACCAGGCGCTTTTTTCGTGCTAGGCAATCGAGATAGCGACCAGACGGCGCCCGCATGCCACACGGCAAATTACTGCTTCAATGACAAACTCATTCCGCTGGCAGCAAGAATCCTTCTACAACTCGCGAACGCCGATCTCCCTGACTTGGCATAAAACATGCTGTTTCTCTTGTAAAGTATTCGTCATTATTGGCAGGGAGAGTATACCCAGGTACCTGAAGCCGCCGACAGTGTACAAGATCGTAAGTAAACAGCGCACGGGATGCGCCACAAACAACAAGCGACATTTTTGTGGCTGCGATGCAAAGCCATACATAAATGGCGCACACATGGAGGGCAAGTTGGACATTTTTGAAAAAAATGAATCACAAATTCGCGGCTATTGCCGAGCATATCCTACGGTTTTCACAACAGCCGTCAATGCACGGCAGGTCGATGAGAATGGTAAAAGCTACATTGATTTCTTCGCCGGGGCTGGTGTCCTAAACTTTGGACACAACAATCCGCATATGAAAGAAGCAATGATTGCGTACCTGCAAGAAGATGGTGTCCTACATAGCCTGGATATGTACACGACAGCCAAGCGGCACTTTATTAAAGAATTCGTGGAAACCATACTTGTCCCGCGCGGTATGGACTACAAACTGCAATTCATGGGGCCGACCGGCACCAACGCGGTAGAAGCCGCCCTGAAACTGGCCCGCCGCGCAACAGGACGGAAAGACATCATCGCCTTTACGCATGGCTTTCATGGTATGACGCTGGGTGCGCTGGCCTGCACTGCCAACAGTTACTTCCGCGATGCAGCGGGCGTCGAGTTGCCACACGTGATTCGCGCGCCGTTCGGCTGCGAACCCAAATGCCACGCATGTGCCAAGGGCTGCGGCATGCCTGCCCTAGAGGCTTTACGCGCCCAGCTAATGGAAGGCGGCAGTGGTCTCGCGAAACCAGCCGCATTCATTCTCGAACCGATACAAGCCGAAGGTGGTGTGCGTGTGGCTGGCAAGGAGTGGTTACAAGCTGTACAGCAACTGGCGAAAGATACAGGCGCATTGCTTATTGTCGACGACATTCAAGCGGGCTGCGGTCGCACGGGCAGTTATTTCAGTTTTGATGACATGGGCATCTCACCAGACATCATAACACTAGCAAAAGGGCTTGGCGGAGCTGGCACGCCAATTGCCATGAACCTCGTTAAGCCGGAGCACGACAAACACTGGCAGCCGGGCGAGCATACCGGCACCTTCCGCGGGCAAGGCCTATCCTTTGTGGCCGGTGCTGCTGCCATGCGATACTTCAAGGATGACACCCTCATGCAGGAAGTTCACGAAAAAGGACGGATTATGTCGACATGCCTCGAAAACATTGCCGCTGCCTTCCCGCAGAAATATCTCGAAGTGCGCGGCAAGGGCATGATGCAGGCCATCGACATGCAGGATGGCCCCATCGCCAAAGATATTGCGATGGCCTGCTTCCAGCATGGGCTTTTGATTGGCCCGTGCGGATTTGGCGGCAAGGTGCTCAAACTCATTCCTCCTTTGACCATCGCACCATCCGATCTGGACGAAGGACTCGATATTCTAACGACCGTAATCAAAAACAAACTGGAGGCAGAATGAAGCAGCGCGATGATATGACGTTCCCCTTCGAAGAATACGAACGCAGACTGAATCAACTGCGGGAACAGATGGAAGTCCGTAAACTCGATGCGGTGATTATCTCGGATCCCGAGAACCTCATGTACCTCACGGATTACCAGACCACCGGTTATTCGTTCTTCCAAGCCTTGGTTGTGCCGCTCGCCGATGAACCCTTCATGGTCACGCGCTATCTGGAAGAATCCAATGTGCATGCGCGCACCTGGGTCGAGCGCACGCGCCCCTACCCCGACACGGGTGATGCCATCCAGATGCTCGTCGAATCTCTGCGCGAATTCGGACTCTCCAACAAGGATATCGGCTACGAGCGTAACAGTTACTTTTTCCCGGCTTACCATCAAGACGCCATCCATACGACGTTCTCGAGTGGACGCCTGCTGGATTGCTTTGGAATCGTGGAGCACGGACGCTTGCGTAAATCGCAATATGAAATTGAAATCATGCGCAAGGCAGCCAAGGCAACCGAAGCCGGCATGCGTGCCGGATTCGAGGCCTGCAAAGTGGGGGCGACGGAAAACGAAATTGGTGGTGCCATCTGCGATGCCATGTTCCGCGCTGGCGGCGAACCGCCTGCCGTTCTCCCATATGTCACATCCGGTCCACGTACCATGATTGGCCATGCAACATGGGAAGGACGCACGGTTGAGGAAAACGAACATGTATTTCTGGAAATCGGGGGCTGCTACCGCCGGTATCACACCGCCATGATGCGAACAGTCTTTTTCAACGAGCTTACGCAAAAGCAATATGCCGCCCAGGAGCGCATGAAACTTGCCTTGCGCGAAGTGAAAAAAGCCATTCGTCCCGGCATCACGGTATCCGATACCGATAACCTCGTGCGCAATATTCTCAAGACAAATGATGAGAATGGGAAACTCGTTACGCGTTCGGGGTACTCCATTGGTATCGCCTTTCCCCCGAGCTGGGATGAGGGCTACATCTTGAGCCTGATGCAAGGCGACTCTCAGATTCTATTGCCGGGCATGACCTTTCATATTATTCCATGGCTCTGGGGTGTGGACGGCAAGCAAACCATGGGTATTTCCGACACGATCATGGTGACCGAAAATGGCTGCGAATCATTCTTTATGCTAGATCAGGATTTCGTCATTAAACCATCCACAGGCAAAAGCAAAAAGCCAGTTACTGACACGCCTGCCAAACCTGCCTCGGGACCAAAGACCAAGGCTATCGTAGAACCAGCGACGGATCTGCAAGTCAAGGCAGGCAAAGCATGAAAACATATCAGGCAATCAACCCGCACGACGAATCCTTTGTGCGCGAAATCCCAGTATGCACAGTAGCAGAGGCTGCGGCTGGCTTGGCGCGCGCCGATGCTGCTTTCGCCCAATGGAAACAGACGAGCTTCGCGCAACGTGGCGATGTGCTGAACAAGGTGGCTGCGCGCATGCAGAATAACCTGGAAGCGTTAGCTATCCTTATGACCGAGGAAATGGGCAAGCCAATTCGCGAAGCACGTGCCGAAGTCAAAAAGTCGATCTGGTGCGCCGAGCATTATGCCGGGCATGCAGTAGGATACCTCGCAGACCAACCCCTTGCGTCAGATGCCAGCGCGAGTGGTGTCACCTATCGTCCGCTTGGCCCCATTTTCGGCATTCTGCCTTGGAACGCCCCTTTCTGGCTGGCGTTTCGGTTTCTGGCACCAACCCTCATGGCTGGCAACACGTGCATATTCAAACATGATCCCCATGTGCCGGGTTGCGCAGAAGCGATCGCCGGACTGTTTACTGATTTTGATCTACCAATTGTCCAGCACGTGGCTCTTGCCAATGAGGATGTTGCCAGCGTCATCAACGATCCGCGCATACACGGTGTATCTTTCACTGGCTCGGTTAAAGCTGGCAGCATCGTGGCCGGACTAGCAGGCGCTGCGCTGAAGCCGTCCGTATTGGAGTTAGGAGGATCGGATCCGGCCATTGTTCTGGCCGATGCCGATCTCGAAAAGGCAGCCAAGACGATTGCGCTCTCGCGCATGATAAATGCCGGTCAATCCTGTATCGCTGCCAAGCGCATCATTGTCGAATCATCGATATACAATGAATTGGTTGCATTACTGTCAAAGGAACTTACAGCATACAAAATGGGTGATCCGCGCTTGGACGAAACCGCTATGGGACCGCTGGCACGCAACGATCTGCGCGAAACCTTGCATCGTCAAGTTACTGAATCTCTTGCGGCAGGGGCTACTTGCATAATGGGTGGAACGCTCGCCTCTGGAAGTGGATTCTATTATCCAGTAACAATCCTTACAGATGTTACAAATGAAATGGCTGTTTGCCGCGAAGAAACATTTGGACCCGTGGCTGCTGTGCTTCGCGCCGCTAACATCGATGAGGCCATCACCATTGCCAACGACACTGAATACGGACTTGCTGCGAGTATATGGACCAACACAGAACGCGGCAAGAAAATAGTACCGCGAATCAATGCGGGACAAGTTGTGTTGAACGGAATTGTAAAAACGGACCCGCGTTTACCAAGTGGCGGAATCAAGCGCTCTGGCTATGGACGTGAACTTGGTCCGCACGGTATACATGCCTTCATTAACCCCTGCCAATATTGGCTCGCATAATGAGAAAAAAAGGACGGGCAATATGAGCGGGTATTTTAGCTCCTTAATCGGAGATTGTTTGCGTAACTGAGTCGATAATATAGCATGGCGTTTCGCCACTTCCAAGCGTTGTAAGTGTTCAGTGTTCAGGGGTTCAGAAGACAGGTCTCATCATCCCTCCTGAACCCTGAACGCTGAACACTGCTTCCTGCGCCGCGCTAGCGGTGCCGGGGGATGCAACCCCGGAAGGTCATAAGATGAGCGAGGACAAGACATATATGGATGTGGAGGATCTGGCCGTT
>SLBU01000111.1 GCA_007126175.1 Kiritimatiellia bacterium | reverse complement strand
GTAAAGAACCCGAGATAAAGCAGAAATGGCAACAGGCAGAGCCCTTCAAAACGATAATGCTGCCATATGCCCCGAAGCTTCACTCGAAGCGTCCCTTCTCGTCTTCCAACTGCTGCTTCAAGCGCGTCAGCGTCTCCTGAACGTCTTCCCCCTGGAGCACAATCTGCTGGTAGGCTTGTACCACCATTTGCTGATACGCCGGCCACCACGCCACATTTTTGCGAAACACACCATGTTTCAAGGCATCCTGCACAGACGCAAAATGGGGTCGCTGCCATTCGGGCACTTCGCCATAGGCATCGTCTCGAATCGAGGGCCAGCCGAGTTCCCGCACAAGCATCTCCTGCACTTCGACGGACTGCAGGAATGCACTCAACGCCAACGCCGCTTCCACCCGTTCGCTATTCACTGGGATACCCAAGACATCTCCCCCCACCACATGCGCGCGGCCAGCAGGCCCGGACCAGCCCCCATAGGTACCGATGAAATCAAGCCCGAACTGCTGCACGAGCACCGCCACCCCAAACGGCCAATTCTGCCCCAGATAGCCCTCTTGCCGTGCCAGGATCTCGTTCATGCTATCCCACTTGGCACGGGAGGATTCCGGCGAAAAATAGCGGCCCAATTCTTGCAGGAAGCTGAAAGCCGCCACGCAGCCTTCATCATCAAACGCGAGTGGGTCCCCGCCCGCCTGCAAAATATACTCGTAGATCTGGGTCGCGGTTGGGGCACTCCCGTACCCCTTGAATACAAAGCGTCCCGACCCCTCTTTCTCATAAAAGGTACGGGCCACCGTCAATAGCTCCGCCCACGTCTGCGGCGGAGTCAGACCATGCTCCGCAAAGGCGCGTGTATTGAAATACGTGATCTGCACGTTGGGACGAAATGGCAAAAAGTACAGTTTACCCTCAAAACGTCCAGCATCGGTCAAATGTTCCGGCACCGCAGCAGGAATCTGGTCGGTATACTCCGATAGGTCGCGCACCAGCCCGCGGTTCACCAGAGCCGCCAGGCTCATGTTATCCTGCGCAAACAAATCGATTTCGGCCCGGCCCGCCCCGACCAAGGCCTCCAGTTGCGAAATCAGTTGCCCGGAGCCTACCTGAAAGGCTTGCACCCGGGTGCCGGTCTGTTCCGTGAAGGCGGGCAACACCTGCCCGCGCATTACCGCCCATTCTTCCTCCGAGAGGTTCATCACCACCCGCAACGCATCAGGATCTTCGCGACGGCCGCAACCAACGCTAACCACACACACACCAACGACACCAAGCAGCATGATGAAGCATAAACCTGCACGTACCTGTTTTACAAATGCACGTTTCATGTTCTGTTTCTCCTTGTTACCTTCTCGTTACTGCATCAGCAGCAGGCTCAGCGCCATGACTACCATCCCGCCCACCAAGCCGATCAAGGTATCGTGCCCCTTGCCATAAGCCCGGCTGGTTGGCAGCAGTTCATCGAGACTGATGTACACCATCACACCGGCTACCCCCGCAAACAAAATGCCGGTCACCTGTGGCGGCACGCCCGTCTCACGGAAAAACAGCAGCAGCAATCCATAGGCGATCAATGCGCCGACCGGCTCGGCGAGCCCACTGAGAAAAGAATACATAAAGGCCTTCTTACGGTTGCCTGTCGCATAGAAGATCGGCACGGAAATGCTGATACCCTCGGGAATATTGTGCAGGGCCAGCGCAACGGCAATTGCCACTCCTAGCGATGGATCTTCCAACGCCGTCAGGAACGTCACCAATCCTTCCGGAAAATTGTGAATGGCAATCGCCAGCGCCGTAAAAATTCCCATGCGCAGCAATTTCCGGTGAGCCTCGGTGGAATACGGCTCCTGTTCCTGCAACTGCCGCACTGCCTCAAGCCGCTCGCTGCGCTCGCCCTCCGGCAAGGGCGCGTCGGGGTCGTGCAGCGGGCGGATCTCATCCTCCGTCGGGGTCTCATGCGGATTTTCATAGGCAGGAACCAACGTGTCAATCACGCCAATAAAAAGCATCCCACCAAAAAAGGCCCCCGCATTGATCCAGTTGCCCCAATAACTCCCATAGCGCTCCGTGAGCATTTCGGCACCTTTGAAGAAGATCTCCACGAAGGAGATATACAGCATGACCCCCGCAGAGAAGCCCATTGCAATCGAAAGAAAGCGGTGATTCGTGCGCTTCGCCGTAAAGGCAATCAAACTGCCAATCCCTGTTGCCATCCCCGCAAACAGCGTCAACCCAAACGCTAACCATACATTCTCAAACATAGTGCTATCCTTTCCTATCGTTTTAAAACCTATCGTTGCAGGCTCGCTTTGATCACGATGCTGAACCTACCCAGATGCAACGCACCATGCAAGCGCTTTCAAATCCTGTGTCTTGCTTTCAAATTGGCATTGGCATAGGATTGCAGGTAATCGCAACTAGACTTCTTTCACCCGGACGGCAGAGTATCATGTACCTGAAGTTTTTCCAACTCAACGAAATGCCATTCAATATTACCCCGGACCCCCGGTTTCTCTACTACGCGCCGCACCATCAGGAAGCCTACGATCACCTGCTATATGGCATTACCCAGCGCAAAGGCTTTATCGAACTCACCGGAGAAGTCGGCTCCGGGAAAACCACCATCTGCCGCGCCCTGCTATCAAGTCTAGGCGATGAAATCCGCACGGCCCTCATTCTCAACCCGACCTTTTCGGAAACCCAACTCCTGAAAGCCATGCTAAACGATTTTGGCTTGGCCCCCCCCGGCAGTGATCGACTTTCCTACGTGGAATGCCTCAACGCCTTCCTATTGGACTGCCACCATAAAGATCTAAATGTGGCACTACTGATTGACGAAGCACAGGATCTCGCCCCGGGCGTGCTCGAACAGATCCGCTTACTTTCAAATCTCGAAACCGATCAACACAAACTGATCCAGATTGTGCTCTGCGGACAGCCCGAGCTCAAAGCACGACTGAATCGACCCGACTTGCGCCAACTGCGCCAGCGCATCACGGTTCGCTACTATCTACCGCCCCTGACGCATGCGGAAACGGGCGACTACATCCACCATCGCCTCCAGGTCGCCGGTCCCGACAGCTCCGTAACCTTCTCCACTTCGGCCGTGAAGGCCGTGCACCGCTATGCGGCGGGTTGCCCCCGCCTGATCAATGCCGTCTGCGATAATGCCCTGCTCGCCGCCTATGTATTCGGACAGCGGGACGTTTCAGCCACCTGTGTAAAGAAAGCAATCCGTCAACTGGAAGGATAACCCCATGAGCCTGATACAAGAGGCCTTACGGCGCCAGCAAGAAGAAAAGGAAGC